>JBKCGI010000167.1:0-26648 GCA_046303515.1 Flavobacteriia bacterium
TCTAAAATACCTAGTGTTACTTTTGGTGTTGGGCCAAGTTTAAGTATTGCATCAAAAAACTGGTCATATTTAACGGCAAGTGGTTTAGGGTTCGCAAGTTACAATTTTAAAAATAAATTTGGCGCAGAAACAAACTTCCAATTTATGTCTAAAGCTCTGGATTGGAACAAGAATCTTAATATTCCTGAGTTTAAAAAACATTTTGAAGCATCACTTTTTTTTAATTTCAAATCTTTTATAGGTAAAATAAGAAGATTACCCATTATGGTAGATACTAAGATTTCAGATTTCGCTGGAACTCAAAACGGTTCCATGTTTTCGCATGAATATATAATTTTAAAAAATGTAAATGCAATGAAAACTTATGGTGTAGAATTTGGTTACCAGTATTTAAATGAAAGTGTAACAAAAAATGTTACTTTTAATAATACATTGCATTTTGAAAATAAAAAAAGTGGTTTTACGCTAGGAATAAGCAGAACTGTATCGGCAAACTTAAAAGTTAACACACCGAAGTACGGAGATAAAGATGGAGGAAAGTATAACAAAATGCGCTTAGACTTTTTGTATTTACCCATATCCTCTATTACTTTGCTTGAGGGCAATAATACAGGTAATTATGTAGTGCAAAATTCAAATATTGGTTATAGATTCGTTTTTGAAAACCTCCCTGTAAAATCAAAAGAAAAAATTGGGTTTACCCCACTACACAGAGTAGAATTGGGTTTAAGACCTATTGATGGTTACTATTTTATGTATACATTTAAATTAGCCGTGTACAAATAAGAAGTGCATAATAGCAGTAATCTTGGATTATATATTTATTTTTTTATATATATTGGTTAATCAAAAAAAAACCACATCAGTGCACAAAAATTTATAACTTAGATAAATGCAAATTTTCAATTCGAGTGAAACGTTGGTAAATAAAAACAATAACGAAAATGGAAACTCAAATCTCCAAATCCTACCTCAACTCAGCTCCCAATTTTCCTTCCAACTCTGAACGAATTTTTGTCATAATGTTTTCAACCGTTTGGTCTTTCAACGTTTGTTCGTTATCTTGAAAGTAAAAAGAAACTGCATACGATTTTTTTCCTTCATCTAAGTTTTTTCCTTCGTACACATCAAACAAGCCAACAGATTTCAAAAGCTTTTTGTCGACTGCTTTGGCGATTTTTTCGATTTCAGAGAAACGTACCTTTTCGTCTAAGAGCAAAGAGAAATCACGACGCATTTCAAATGTTTTTGGAATTTCCTTGAAAAGCACTTTGTTTAATTTCAAGTTTTTACAAATTGCGTCCCAAGACAAATCAGCGATGAATACATCGTTTTTAATACCGAATTGTTTTTTCAAGGCTGGAGAAATCCAACCCATCTGACCGATTTCGTCCTTTAGAACCGAAAGATTAATTCCATCTGCCAAAAGTGAATTCGTGATGGCATTTTCAGAAACATAGGTGTTTAAGCCCAAACGAGATAATACACTATTTACAATTCCTTTTAGGGTAAAGAAACTTACTTTATCTTTAGAATTATTCCACTGTTCTTCATATTTTGAACCGCTTAAAACTAAAATCAAACGTTTTTCCTCTTCGTATTTGTTTTCAACTTTGCGGTAAATTTTTCCAAATTCAAACAATTTTAAATCCGAATTTTGACGGTTTTGATTGTGAGCAAAAACTTCCAAAGAATTAAAAATTAACGTTTGACGCATCACATCCAAATCCTGACTCAAAGGATTCAACATTTCCACATTGTGTTCTTTCAACAAAACAGTTTGTTGTGTTTTTTCCAAATAAGTGGAAGATGTCAATGAATTGTTCATCATTTCTGAAAAACCATTTCCAACTAATAATTCTGAAATTGTTTGTTGAATTTTTTCTAAATTCGGTTTAGAACTCAATGTTAAATTTGAATTCAATTTTTCTGGTAAAGGCACTTGATTGAAACCATAAATGCGTAAAATTTCTTCTACAACATCAATTTCTCTTGTCACATCCACGCGATAAGCAGGAATTTCCAAAGTCCAAGAATCAGCATTTTTTGCTATAATCTGAATATCCAAATCTCCTAAAATTTGTGCCATATCAGCTTCGGAAATTGTTGTACCAATCACTTTATTGCAATGGTTTGGTCTGAAATTTACCTTTACATTTTCAATTTTTGTTGGAGCAATTTCCAAAACATCCATAGCGATTTCCCCTCCAGCTACTTCTTGAATTAAGTTCACCACACGCTCTAAAGCAAAACGTGTCAAATGAGGATCTACTCCACGTTCGTAACGGAAACTAGCATCTGTATTCAAAGCATGCATTTTAGCTGTTTTACGAACAGAAACAGGATTAAAATAAGCTGACTCAATAAATATGTTTGTTGTGTTATCTGAAATCCCCGATTCTAAACCTCCAAAAACACCAGCAATTGCCAGATTATCAACTCCATTTGTAATCATCAAGTTGGACGTATCCAGTTTACGTTCTACTCCATCTAAGGTCGTAAACACTTGACCAGCACTTGCAGTTTTAACCACAATCTTTCCGCCTAATTTGGCACAATCAAAAGCATGTAATGGAGTTCCCAATTCACGCATCACATAGTTTGTGCAATCCACAACATTGTTAATCGGACTTAGACCAACTACTCGAAGTCGTTTTTGCAACCAAGCTGGTGAAGCTTCAATTTTAATATTTTTCAAACTTACACCAAAATATTTTGGACATAAATCTGGGCTTTGAATTTCAATTGTATGTTTTAAATCTTGAGATTTCACTTCCAATTTTTTTATTGTTGGAAGTTGTAAACTCAAATTTGCTTTTTTATGGTAATTCAAATACGCGATTAAATCTCTCGCCACACCAATGTGCCCCATTGCATCCGCACGATTTGGTGTCAAACCGATTTCAATTACATAATCATCCTCTAAATCAAAGTATTTCGAAGCAGGCAATCCAACTGGCGTATCTTGTGGTAAAACTAAAATTCCAGCATGAGATTCTCCTAAACCAAGTTCATCTTCTGCGCACAACATTCCATTCGATTCTTGTCCACGAATTTTAGATGCTTTAATTTTAAAAGCTTCATCAGGTTTTGGGTACAAAGTACAGCCAACAGTCGCTACGATTACTTTTTGTCCAGCAGCAACATTTGGAGCTCCACATACAATTTGCATCGCTTCACCACCAACTGTAACCGTCGTAACTTTTAGTTTATCTGCATCAGGATGTTTTTCGCAAGTCAAAACCTCACCAACAACAACACCTTCTAAACCACCTTTTACGGCTTCAACTTTTTCGACACCGTCAACTTCTAGTCCAGTTTCTGTTAATATTTTTGAAATCTCGTCAACAGACAAATCTGTTTGCACGTAATCTTTTAACCAATTGTATGAAATCTTCATTTTTTATAGAAAAGACAAAAGTAAGATTTTTGAAGGAAAGGAGCAAGTTTTAATGCTTAGCAAAGATGATTAAAACAGAGAAAAATTGCAAAAAAAATCCCCAACTCTTTCGAATCGGGGATTTAAATATAAATGAATTTAATTTCTCTAAGTAAGCCGTGGCATATTAGTTATTCAATGCTTCTGCTCCACCAACGATTTCTAAGATTTCACTTGTAATCGCTGCTTGACGCGCTTTGTTGTAACTTAAAGTCAAATTACGTTTCAATTCTGAAGCGTTGTCAGTAGCTTTGTGCATTGCTGTCATACGTGCACCGTGTTCTGATGCATTTGAATCCAACAAAGACTTATATAATTGAATTTTCAAAGATTTTGGAATCAATTCATCAACAATTTCCTCCTTTGATGGCTCATAGATGTAATCTCCAGTTGAACCACCTTCAGAAACTGTTGGAATAATTGGCAAGAATTGTTCAGATAAAACTTCTTGTGTTGCAGCGTTAACAAATGTATTGTAAACAACAACTACTTTATCAAATTCTTTTCCAACAAAACGATCCATGATTGCTTGAGCAATGATAGATGAATTGTCAAAACTTAAATCTCCAAAAATATCTTCAACTCCAAAAGATTTAGTTTCTAATCTATTTTCATTTCTTCTAAAAGCATCAGTAACTTTCTTACCTAAACACAATAATTTTACGTTTGCATTAGCAAAATCTTCAGTGATTAGTAAATTCGTTTTTTTGATAACATTGTTATTGAAACCACCGCAAAGACCTCTGTTAGAAGAAATTGCAACAATCAATACATTGTCAGCAGTTCTTGAATCCGAAAAAGCATTTTCTGAAAGATCTAAACTAGAACTTAAGTTTGCTAAAATCTCCTTCAATTTTCCAGCATACGGACGCATTTGCGTTACCGCATCTTGAGCTCGTTTCAACTTAGCTGCAGATACCATTTTCATTGCTGAAGTGATTTGCATTGTTGAACCAACTGAAGTAATTCTATTTCGTATTTCTTTTAAATTAGCCATTTTTAATAGTTATTAGTAAGGAGTTTTGAGTTATGAGTTGAAGTAACACTCCAAACTCATAACTTTTAACTACTAACTTTTTAGTACTTTTCAGCGATTTCTTTCGCAACTTTAGTTAAAACGTCTGTTGCTTCGTCTGTATATTTACCAGCTTTCAAAGCTAATAATACGTCAGAATGTTTCGCTTCTAAATAATTCAAATATTCTGTTTCAAAAGCTTTCACTTTGTTTACAGGTACACGTTGGATTAAACCTTTTGTACCTACATATATGATTGCAATTTGTTTTTCTACTGGATATGGATCTCCATCTTTTTGTTTCAAGATTTCCAAGTTACGTGCACCTTTATCCAATACAGATTTCGTTGCAGCATCTAAATCAGAACCAAATTTAGCAAATGCTTCTAATTCACGGTATTGTGCTTGATCTAATTTCAAAGTACCTGCTACTTTCTTCATTGATTTAATTTGAGCATTACCACCAACTCGAGATACAGAGATACCAACGTTAATTGCTGGACGAATACCTGAGTTAAATAAATCTGATTCCAAGAAAATCTGACCATCCGTAATCGAAATTACGTTTGTTGGGATATATGCAGAAACGTCACCCGCTTGTGTTTCGATAATTGGCAAAGCTGTCAATGAACCACCACCTTTTACGATTCCTCTTAAGGATTCCGGCAAATCATTCATTTGGGCAGCGATTTTATCATCAGCGATAATTTTCGCAGCACGCTCTAATAAACGAGAGTGTAAGTAGAAAACGTCACCTGGGTAAGCCTCACGACCTGGAGGACGACGTAACAACAAAGAAACCTCACGGTATGCAACCGCTTGTTTAGATAAATCATCAAATACGATTAATGCTGGACGACCTGAGTCACGGAAATATTCACCAATTGCAGCACCTGTCATTGGAGCGTAAAATTGCATTGGAGCTGGATCTGCAGCGTTAGAAGCAACAACTACTGTATATGCCATTGCACCTGCGTCTTCCAATTTCTTAACGATCCCAGCAACAGTTGATCCTTTTTGACCAATTGCAACATAGATACAGAAAACTGGTTCTCCTCTATCGTAAAATTCTTTTTGATTGATAATAGCATCAATTGCAACTGTTGTTTTACCAGTCTGACGGTCACCAATGATTAACTCACGTTGTCCACGTCCGATTGGAATCATCGCATCTACTGCTTTGATACCAGTTTGCAAAGGCTCAGTTACTGGTTGACGGAAAATAACCCCTGGAGCTTTACGCTCGATTGGCATTTCGTATAATTCTCCCGTAATATCTCCTTTACCATCGATTGGATTACCTAATGTATCAACTACACGACCAACCATTCCTTCTCCAACTTTCACAGAAGCGATACGTCCTAAACGTTTCACAGTGTCTCCTTCTTTTACTCCAGAAGAACGACCAAGTAATACAGCTCCAACATTATCCTCTTCCAAGTTTAATGCAATTCCTTGTAAACCTCCGTCAAATTCAATTAATTCACCGTATTGAACTCCTGTAAGTCCATAAATACGAGCGATACCATCTCCAATTTGAAGTACTGTTCCTACTTCTTGTAACTCTGCTTCGGATCTAAATCCGGAAAGTTGCTCTCTTAAAATCGCAGATACTTCTGCTGGTTTTACGTCTGCCATAAGCTTATTTATTTAGTGGTTGAGCCACTTATCTTGTTAAACTAACTTTTAAATTCTTTAATTTATTTGAAATTGATGCATCAATTTGAGTATCACCCATTTTGATAACGAATCCACCGATTAAAGATGTATCAATTTTTTCTTCTAATTCTAAGGTTCCTTTTATTGAAGCTTCCAACTTTGAAAGAATAGTCTTTTTTGTTGCAGCATCCAATGCTTGTGCAGAAACTAAAGTTACAGGAACAATTCCTTTGTGACTTTTCAATTGCGCTTCGTAAGATTCAGCAATTTGAGTCAAAGCACTTTCTCTTCTGTTTCTAACAATTAGATCAATAAAAGATTTTGTTAAGCTATCAAATGAAGGAAATACTTCATTTAAAATTGCATTTTTTTTATCAGCTTTAATGATTGGGCTATCTAAAAACAATTGAAAATCATTTGTCTCAGAATTTGCACTTAAAAATGCACGCATATCCTTAGAAACTTGCTCGGTCTTATTTTGCTCGATTGCAAGTTCTAAAAACGCCTTTGCGTAACGGGATGCAGATTTTGTAGCTTTCATCTAAAATTAATTCAAGTTAATATCTTCTGCTAACTTAGAAGCTAAAGCTTTTTGTTTATCGTCTGAAGATAATTCAGATTTAACCAATTTCTCAGCGATTTCAATTGAAAATGCAGCAACTGAAGCTTTCAATTCAGAAATAGCAGCCGCTTTTTCCATTTCAATAGCTTGGTGTGCAGAGGCAATAATCTTTGCAGATTCTGTTTTCGCATTGTTTTTAGAGTCTTCAACCATTTTAGCAGCAACTTCATGTGCTTCTTTAACAATTTTATCTCTTTCTGCTCTAGCTTCTTTCAATAAATTTTCATTAGCCGCTTGCATTTCTTTCATTTCAGCTTTTGTTTTTTCAGCCAATTCTAATGCTTCAGAAATCTTTTCTTCACGTGCATTTACAGCACCAAGAATAGGTTTCCAAGCAAATTTAACCAAAAGGAAAAGAAGAAGAATGAATACTAATCCTGTCCAAAATAAAAGACCTAAGTCTGGAGTTACTAAATCCATGTTTATTTTAATTTAAGTTATTTCTTTTTTTATGCTCTAACTTTTAAAGAAACCTTGCCATAACCAACCGTTACAGCAAGGTTTACAATTCTTCTTACTGAGGGTTAAGTCCCAAAAGACCAACTACTACTCCAAAAAGAGCAACACCTTCGATTAACGCTGCTGCGATAATCATAGCTGTTTGAATTTTTCCTGAAGCTTCAGGTTGACGTGCGATAGCGTCCATTGCTGAACCACCAACTTTACCAATTCCTAATCCTGCACCTAATACTGCAAGACCTGCTCCAATTGCCGCGATACTTCCGACCATAACTATATTTGTTTAAAAGTTACTAATTTAATTAATGGTGTGCTTCTTCTACTGCCGCACCGATAAACAATGCTGATAACATTGCAAATAGATACGCTTGTAGGAAAGCAACCAATATTTCTAATACTGAAATGAATAAAGACATTGGCACAGATAAGAATCCCCATGCTGCTGCTTTGTTCAAAAAGATAATAGATACTAAAGCTAAAATAATGATATGACCTGCAGTAATGTTTGCAAATAAACGAATCATTAAGGCGAATGGTTTTGTCAATACTCCAACCAATTCGATAGGAACCATAATTATTAATAATGCTTTTGGAACTCCAGGAGTTGCAAAAATATGTCCCCAGTAATTTTTATTTCCTGAAAATACGGTTACTAATAAAGTACAAGTTGCTAAAAACAATGTCACAGTAATGTTACCTGTAACGTTCGCTTGCACCAATGGGATTAATCCTGTAAGGTTACTTACTAAGATGAAAAAGAAAATTGTCAATAAAAAAGGAACGTATTTTTTGTATTTATGAGCATTAATATTTGCCTTAGCAATATCATCACGAACGAAAACAATTAATGGTTCAATAAATTTTGCGATACCTTTTGGTGCAACAGCTCCGTTTTTTCTATAATATTTAGCAACTGAAAACATTACTAAAATTAAAATTGAAAAAGTAATGAAAATTGAAACAACATTTTTCGTGATTGAAAAATCTAATGGTGCAAAATTGTGAGGATGATCTTTTTTGATATGTAATTCTCCACCTTGCAACTTGTAAATTGTTTCGTGAAACATAGCATAACCAGCTGCCGGACCTACCCCAACAACATATTCATGTTCTTTTCCACTTTCTTTATCAACAATAACCTTTGGGGTTCCGTGATAAAAGTGCGAAGAAGAAAAAACTTTGATTCCACCATCAACTAAGATGATTGGTAAGTAAATAGATTTTGAATTTTCATGACCACCCCATAAATGCCATTCGTGTGCATCTTGAATATGGTGCATAATTGTTTCACCTACATTAAATTCTTTTTTTACATGACTTTCCGAGGAATTTTTGTGAGATTCGTTTGCGAAAGATGTGTTAACACACAAGATAGTAGCCAGAGCTAAAATGATTGATTTTACTGTGTTTTTCATTATCATATGGTCGAAATTTTTTTAAAAAATCCTCTGAATTTTGGCGCAAAGTTACTGAATCTTTCCAAACTGACAATAAAATATGTGAAAATGTGAAAAAAAGATTTGCAAGTGTCTGTATAATAAAAAGACATAAGCGAAAAGTTTTATTATTTTTAGCACATGGACCAGAAAATCTTACGGAATAAAAACAAAGAATAAATTGGAAAATATTAATTTTTTTTAGGCAATGTTCAACACCTTAATACGTATTAAAGGTGAAGGTTTAATCACAATTATTTTCAATAAAAATCACCATGTTTTTTTAAGCCATAGTTTTTTTTCTATATCCCATGTAAAATGATTATTCATCATTTCTTCCAGAGAACTAGGAGGCATTGTTTCTGTTCGCTTGTTGAGAGGATTATTTTGAGAATCAAATTCATAGTATGTTACATAAGAATACATACTTGCTCCTGGATTTGAATGTTCAATCATTTCTGAAACTGATCCATCGTTTCGATATTTAAGTTCGTAACGAACCGTGTAGGACAAATGAACATTGGTACAAGAATATGTTTGATTTCCCTTTGCATCAAAAAAATCAATTTGTTGTTTTGATTCTTTCCATGGGTGAAAAATAACGGAGACTTTTCCATTGGTAAAATAATGAATTTCTTCTTGAGTTGAAGAGCGAATTTTACTAAGTTCAATGGAAGGAGTTTCAATGATAGGTTCTGTTTTTTTGGGATTTAGTTTTTTGATGGAATCTTCAAGGATTGAAATTCTAGTCATCAAAGAATCCTTCTCTGTTTTAGTAAAATTTGTGGAATGATCTTTATGATAAAAACTTCCACAAGAACACAAAGCTAAAAGTATTATAAAAAAGAAAAATCTCATAATTAATTCTTTAACTAAAATCGAGCCAAAAATAAAAAGGAATTACAGTTAATTTTGTAATCAAAATTATCCTCTCCCACTATTCCTTTTCCCTCTTAGATAGGCTTAGCATCTAGAGAGACAGAAAATCGAGCCACAATTATTTTTTCTTGAGGAAGAGCTTGTTTTGATAATTTAAGGTAATGAATATCGCACAAATTGCCCAAATTGGCATGGCAGCTTTGTCAGTATCGAGATAATTATTCAAAATTCCATGAAAAAAATAGGTTACTAAAGCCAAAATCATAGCTAAAATTAAGGTTCGCATTTCTTTATCAGTTTTATCAAAGGAAATATAAAGAGTGATTCCCAAATAAAAAATAGAGGATATAACAAGTAAAACACTTATTAAACCCAAAACTCCCATTTCAGCCATTGGTCCGAGATATTCACTATGTGCATTTCCCCCGTCACCAAAATTAGTTGATATAATAGTTAAATTTTCAGGCTCTTGAAAACGGGCATATTCAAATGCATATGTATTTGGTCCAAAGCCAAAAAAGGGTCTTTCTTTAAACATTTCGATTGCACAAGACCAGCGGTTAATTCGCTCCAAATTTGACGCGTCAGAACTGATATTCGAAACACTTTCTAAACGCTCTCCAAATTCTTCGGTTGTATGCTCGGCATTGTTTTTCTCTAAAGATTGTTGAATGGAAGTCCAAGAAAAGAAAACCACAAGACCTAAAACCGCTGTAGCAGAAGCGATCCACGTAAATTTAATTTTAAATTTAATCAAAAACAAAACGAATAAAGCTACAATTATACTCAACCATGCTGCCCTCGTGTAAGAAAAATAAAGTGCTATAATATTTATAATAAACATTCCAATCAAAACAAATTGAATTAAGGGATTGTGTTTTTTTGAAAAATAGATTCCAACAACTAAAGGAACTACAAAAGCAACTAAAGCTCCATAAATTGTATGATCTTTAAAAAAAGGCCACATCACCCAGTGTGCTTCTTTTTCTCCAAACTGATAACCTGCATGAAGAATCAAGGTATACAACATGGCAATAGTCATTCCAATTAGAAATAACCAAATGAACAAAATGATATTTTTCCGTTTTTGAAAAACTAAGGCTCCATAAAACAAAACAGGAATTATGAACCACAATTTTGCCAACAAAAATTTGAAAGATGTAATAGGTTGTGTACTTGTTAAAGATGTAATAAAAATCCAAGATAAATAAAAAATAATTGCCCAAACCAAATAGGAACTAAATAAATATTTTGGAAAAAGACTTTTTTTGATGTGCTGAGCCAAAATCAAAATCATAATTCCGAAAAGCATGGGCTCTGTAGGAATAAACAATCCAAAACTTTGCGTATATTCTTCAATGTTGACAGAAAGTGGAGTAAAGAAAAATAAGGCCAAAAAGGTAATCTCAGTATAAAATATTGCGCCGTAAATTGCAAAAAATACAAAAGGTAATAAAATTACATACCAATTGTTACTCCAAATATAAAATAAGGAAACACTACAAAAAAGTAATGCTATTGCAAAAAGCCATCTATTTTCTTTGAGTGATAGCACTAAGCAAGTTTTCTTAATTCTCTGATTTTATCTTGTAACAAAAGCACGAAAATTGTCATCACAAAGGTCATGATTGTTGTTACTAAAATGATTATAGCTTTTTTAGGTTTATCCTTTTTATCAGCAACTACAGCTCGTTCTACTACAAATTTATGATTGAAATCTGTGTAAGCATCAGATTCAGCTTGTTCATATGAATCTTCAAACTCAGCAAGTTTGGTGATTTTTTCATCTCGTAACATGGCCAAACCATCAAATTCAGCACCGTGTTTGATATTTACATCCAATTGATTTTTGAAAAAAGCTTTATCTGCTGGATTTTTTGATTCATTGAAGGCTTGAAACAAATTTGCTCTCGCTTCTGACGTTACCACTCCGATTTTAGATAAAGTATCTAATTTATCATTTACTTCTTTCAAGGAAGTCTGAATAATTTCTTTTTTACGTTTATTGATTTCAAAAGCAGGAATTGTTCTATCCTTCACCATTTGGTTTTTAACCGTATCAATTAAATCTACAATTTTATTTGCAATTTCAGCTGCTAACTCTCTGTCTTTATCTAAAACATCAATTTGGATGGAACCATATTTTGTTCGCGTGAAGGTAATGTGCTCACCATATGCTAAGCCTAGTTTGTAATTTTTATTTACGTCTGTAGGATTAATTCCATAATGATTCATCAAATCATATCGTGTAACTAAAATATCTCTAATTCTAGAAGAGGACAATATTTGTACCAATTGTTCGGCTTGTTCTTCTTCACCAAAATCCATTGAAGATGCTTTTGCATTTCGTTGTTCAGAGAAAGAAACGGTACTTGTTGCTGTTGGGAATACAATTGCTGTAGACAAAAATAAAGGTGTCATGAAAAAAGTAAACACAGTTGTTACAATAGCCACAACAAAGGTGATTAACGCAATTAGTTTTCTTTTTTTCCAGATAAATATAAATAGATCATTTTTACCTGACTCAAAATTATCCTTTTTACTGCCTCCGGCCTTATCAATGTTGTTTTCCATAAGTTATTTTTCGTTGCGAAGTTACGTTTTTTCTGAAAATGAATGCAAAAAAGTTGCTTAAAATAAAAAAACCCAAACATCTAAACGTTTGGGTCTCTAAAATATTGCTAAGTTTTTACAATTTTGAGGAATTCTCTTCCAAATACTTTAAGAATGAGTTGAATTCTTCAACAGTTAAATTTATTGGCGATTTAGAACCCATACCTAATTTAATAAATGGCATCCATTTTCCAGTTTGTTCCTTTGCAGCTGGAGTTGTTGTTACATCTTTCCAAATGTAGGTACCACTTGCATCTCTATTTACGATTTTTCCTTCATAATATTTCTCAGGAGTATCGATAAAATATTTTTCTTTTTTTGTGGTAGGTGTTGCTGCCACTACTTTGTCCAACACGAAACTTGCACCTACCTCAAAACCAGCATTATTGGCACTTGAAATCTCAATATTACTTGTTAAAATCTTTGACATGTACTCTTTTTTCAACTCTTGCATAGTAGCAATCAAATCATTCAAACCCGCTTTGTTTAATTCAACGTTTCTTGTTTCTCCTATAGATTTAGATTCAATTAAAATTCTGTTATCTACTGCTGAAGTTTTAACATTCTTATTAGATACTAAAGTTAATTTGAAATCTCCACTTTTGCCGATTTCAGTGGCAGTTTTTTCAACAAATACTCCTACTTGAGCAAAACTAATTGTAGTGAAAATAAGTGATGTAAGTATAAAAATATTTTTCTTTTTTGTTATTGTTTTAGGTTTACAACTTTTGAATCCATATTCAAAAATTGGGACAACAAAATTACACTTTTTTTTGAAACAATTTTTAGATTTAAGAATAATTTAACGTTTCAGCGAAATTCGAAAGGTAGTTCCCTTTTCTTGTTCAGATTCAAGTACAAATACTTTTCCTTTATGGTACTCGTTAACAATTCTTCTTACCAAAGAAAGACCAAGTCCCCAACCACGTTTTTTGGTTGTAAAACCTGGTTTAAAAATAGCATTTTGAAGTTTCTTTGGCATTCCTTTTCCATTATCTCTGATGTCAATAAAAACATTTTTTTCATCTTCAAAAACACTTACATCAATTGTTCCTGTTTTTTCAATTGCATCAACAGCATTTTTGATGATATTTTCAAAAACCCATTCCATCAAAGGTGCGTTATGCTTGATACTAATTTCTGCTGCAGGTTTATGAAAAGTCAAAACAACCTTACTTGATATGCGACTTTTTAGATAATCTGTCACATTTTCTATCGTCTTAACCAAATCCGATTCTAGAAGTTTTGATTCAGATCCAATTTTTGAAAAGCGATTTGACACAGTGTCTAAACGTTCTACATCTTTACGCATTTCATCAATCATGGATTGATCAATATTTTCTGATTCCAACAATTGAATCCAAGCCATTAATGAAGAAAGGGGTGTTCCCAATTGATGTGCCGTTTCTTTTGCCATACCAGCCCAAACTTGATTCTGTTCCGCTTTTCTGAATGTAGAAAAAATCAAATAGCCAATAAAAATAAACAGTCCGATAATTAAAAACTGAATGTAGGGGAAATACTGTAATTGCTTTAATTCGGGGCTATTGTCGTAAAACAATAAACTATTTTGATGGTTTGCAAAATTGATTGCAATCGGTTTATTTTGAGCTTTAAAATAGTTTTTAGTTTGTTTGAAATTTTTCTTATTTACCTCTTCAAAACTCAAATTTGTAGCAATGATACTATCAGTTTTAGAATCGATTAAAATTACGGGAACCAAACCTTCGTTTGAAATTAATTCTTGATTAAAGGACTGAATTAAAGAATCTCTTTCTCGTTCCAGGCGAAAAATTTGTTTGGAATCGTTGTAATAGTATGTCATTTCCAAGCCTTCAATTACTTCAATGGTGAAAGCTGGATTACGTTCTTTCCAAATTTTAGCTAATTTTTTTAAGGAATCATCAAATAATACATCAATTTCTTGGGATGATTTTTGGGGATGTAACTTTTGTATATCAGATTTTTCAAATCCTAAGTTTATTGAAGCTGATACAGCTCCCGTGTTATCCAATAAAACTACGGGAATATCTTTATTTTTATTGATAATTTTCAGTGGTAAAGAAAAATCTGGGAAAACATCTCCTGAAATGGGCTTTGAAATCTCCTTGGTGGCATCAATCCACATTTCCATTTCGTTGCGTTCTTTTTCTCGGAGTTGACTGAAAGTTCGATTCGTCAAGCGGACCAATTCTGCCTTCTTCTTGATGGCGTCTGCCCACTGCGTTACACGGTTTCGTTCCTGATTACTAACTTTTGTAACAATATTATTCGACAAATAAATGGATATACCAACCATAATGATGGCCACAAATAAAAAAGCTATTTTCCACTTTTGCTTGTTTGAATAAAGATTCATGCTCTAAATATAGACATTTGATTTTAGACAATTGACGAATGAATGCAGAATTTATTGTTTTTCAAAGCATTCAAATAAATTTTTTGTCGCAAATCACTTTTCAACAATTCTTCAAAGCAGCCATTTTCATCTTTTTCACCATACTTGCCAAACCATTTGACCGTGTTGGAGAAAGATGTTCGTGCAAACCGATATCGTTGATAAAATGTAAATCCGCTTTGGCAATATCTTCTGGTTTTTCCTCATTCAAAACTTGAATCAGTAAACCGATAATTCCTTTGGTGATAATGGCGTCAGAATCTGCAGAAAAATGCATTTTTCCTTCTTCAAATTTAGCATCTAACCAAACTTGTGACTGGCAACCTTCAATGATATTTTCTTTGGTTTTTTTACTTTCTTCAATTTGAGGTAAATCTTTCCCTAATTCGATGATGTATTCATACTTTTGCATCCAATCATCAAACATGGAGAATTCTTCAATAATACTTTGTTGCTTTTCTTCTAGTGTCATTTTTTTATTTGATATTAAGACCTTAAGATTTTAGGACACCAAGACTGTTTGTGATTTCAACTTTAAAAAGTCTTAAAATCCTACAGTCTTAGATTCTTAAAATCTATTTTAGCATTGAGATTCCTTTTTCAACTGCTGCGATGAATACGTCGATTTCTTCTTTGGTATTATAGAATGCAAAGGAAGCACGAACAGTTCCTGGAATTTTGTAAAAATCCATTAAAGGTTGAGTACAATGATGACCAGTTCGAACTGCAATTCCTTGTTTGTCTAGTAAAGTTCCTAAATCAAAAGGGTGAATTCCATCTACTACAAAAGAAACCACACTTGTTTTTTTCTTCGATTCACCAATAATTTCCATTCCTTCAAAAGTTGAAAGCAAATCTTGCGCATAATCTGCCAACATCAACTCGTGTTTTTCGATATCTTCTATATTGAATTGAGACAGATATTCTAAGGCTTTTCCTAAACAAATACCACCTGCAATATGAGGCGTTCCAGCTTCAAATTTGAATGGTAATTCATTATAAGTTGTTTTTGCAAAAGTGACTTTTTTAATCATATCCCCTCCACCTTGATAAGGAGGCATTTTTTCAAGAATATGTTCTTTTCCGTACAAAACTCCAATTCCAGTTGGTCCAAAAACCTTATGGCTTGAAAAAACAAAAAAGTCGCAATCTAAATCTGTCACATCAATTTTGGTATGCTGAATACTTTGTGCACCATCAATTAAGACTTTTGCGCCAGCTGCATGCGCTTTTTGAATGATTTCTTTTACTGGATTGATTGTCCCTAAAGTGTTTGAAATATGCGTTACAGCAACTAATTTAGTTTTTGAACTTAATAGGTTTTCGAATTCAGACATGATTAAATCTCCACGTTCTGTAATTGGAATTACCTTTAATACGCATTTCTTTCTTTCGCAAAGCATTTGCCACGGAACGATATTTGAATGATGTTCCATTGTAGAAATAATGATTTCATCACCTTCTTTTAAAGATTCTCCAAATGAATAAGCAACTAAATTGATACTATCAGTTGTGCCCTTTGTGAAAATGATTTCATCACTTGAATTGGCGTTCAAATAATTTGCAATATATTTTCTAGCAGCTTCATAATCAGATGTTGCCTTTTGACTCAAATGATGCACTCCACGATGAATATTGGCATTGTCTTTAGAGTAATAACGATTAATCGCATCTAACACATATTGCGGTTTTTGTGAAGTCGCTCCATTATCAAAATAGATCAAATTTTTACCATAGACCAATTGTCTTAAAGCAGGAAAATCTTCTCTGATTTCTCTAACACTAAATTTACGTTTGTTTGTTGCTTCCATATCGATTACAAAAATAAGCAATAATGAAACAAGCGGAGATGTAAATTTGTTATTTTTTTACAAAGCCTTTTTTAGAAACAACAAAAGTATTATCAGAATTAGTATGTTCTGTTCGAACATCTTCTTCAAAGACATTCGTTTCACTTTTAATTTTTACAATTCCTTTTTTAGAAATAGAAAAGTCTTGAGTTATTTCTGATGCCATTGGTGCGTCAGCCGCATTCTCTTGGCAAGCAATTTGAAGCGTTTGAATTACTGTTTTTCCAGAAATTACTGTTGCCAAAAAATTTGTACCATAATAAACTGGGCATGCTTCGTAAGACGTGAATTCCATTTTCCAAATAAGCAAAGAAACACTATCCCCCAACTCTATTTTACCTAGTGCAAAACAATTGGCATCTTTCATCATTCCAAGATCCAATTTTTCTACATATTTATCGTAGGTTTTGTTTTCCTTTGCTTTTTCAATTGTAAAATAATCCTTCAAATAATAGTCATTGATTTCAGTCATTTCATCTTTTGACAACTTTTGAGACAATAGTTTTACTTGCTCCAAAGTCAACTTATTTTTTGAAATATTTCGTGTTGAATCTTCAATGAATTTAGCATCGATTTTAAAATCAGAATCTAAGTCTGAAAATAATTCCAGAAAAGTATTGATTTCTGACGGATATTCAACTTTTCCAATTTTGTTTGAATCTTCTTGGCTTTTGCTTGAATTGCACGAAATGAATAAGCTACTAACTATAACTAGCAGGATGATTTTTTGTATCATAAATAATTAACGTAATAAAGTAACTGTTCCCGATTGATTGATTGAAGTGGCATCTTCCGAAGATTGATAAATCATTGTCCAAGTGTAAGATCCATCTTGTAAAACACTTCCGTCTGGACCCGTGCCATCCCAAGCAAAATTAGGATCATAGCTCACAAAAATTAATTCACCCCATCGGTTGTAAATAGAGAACTCAAATGCAAGGAAATCACATAAATGTGTTATTCCAAAAGTATTATTAAATTCATTTCCATCAGGAGTGAATGTATTTGGGACATAAATAATACAATTACAATTCTCCACATAAATAGCTATCGAGTCAGTTACTTGACCACAACCATATGCCGTTGCCGTAATGAAAACAGTATCAAACATAATGATATTATCATTGTAAATAAATGGAATATTTTGAGTTCCATCGCTCCAAACAATTGAATCATAATATGCAGCTACTAATGGAGAAAGAGTGATCGATTCATCTGGACAGATCGTATAATCTGCTTCCAATTGAAGTTGTGGAGGGTCAAGAGGTAAAATTGTAATCGTATCTCTTAACGTACAAGTATTGTATATTAATTCAACATCATAAGTTCCAGGACCTACATTAATTATTGGAGATGTTTCTGTTGTAGACCATTGATAAGTATGTCCACCAGTAATTAAAGAACTTATTTGAGTAAAATCAGCAGGACAAATGAAGTAATCAGGTCCCAAATCTAAATCTGGTAATTGAATTTCTCCAATTTGCACGCTATCCATTCCCATACAATTAAATTGATCTAAGACTTTCACCCAAATTGTTCCTCCAGGAGCTCCAACACTAATTGAAGGAGTTGTTTGCTGTGTTGACCATAAATAGTTTGAGAAATTAGCAGTTAAACTTAAGCTTGTTGTTTGTCCTGGGCAATATTGCAAATCGCCTGTAATAACTGGGAATGGAGGAACAATCTCATCCACAAAAATGGTATCAACATAACTACATGCATTGTTGTCATGAGTCAAAACAATGTAATTGCCTTGGTCACTAATTGTGATTGTTTCTGTTGTATCACCTGTATTCCAAAAGAAATCAACTAAGTTGGGATTATTCAATTGCAATAAAACATCATCATAACTACAGAAAGAAATATCTGGTCCTAATGAAACATTTAAGATTGGAAAAATACTTACATTCAAAGTATCTTGTGATTGACATGAATTGATATCGGTTGTTTCAATTGAAATCGTAGTTGTCCCAGTTAAAACTTGTGTGGAATTTGGATTTCCATTACTCCATACAAATGTGGTGCCAGCATCTAAATTACCAGGACTTACATTTAAAGAATTATAATAACATAGGGTAGTATCGTTACCTAAATCAACTTGATCAACATCAAAATCAATCACCAACACTGAATCGTAAACTGTACGACATAAATTCGTTCCACCAACAACATACATTCCTTCTTGAGCTACTGTAATGTTATTTGTAGGTAAATTGTTACTCCATAAAACACTCAATACATTGGTGAAGATTGGAGAAATTGTTACTGAGTTTTCTGGACATTTGTAAATCGTATCTACCATCGAAATTGTTGGTATTTGACTTACATTAATTTGAATTGAATCTTCGCTCAAGCAATTGTTTCCAAATTCAAAATCTACAATAAACAATGTATTTGCTTGATTGATAAATTGAGGATCTTGACTCGCTGCATTCAAAACAAAAGCATTGTTATCCCATGCATAATTTGAACCTCCATTTAAATGCAAATCAAAGGTGTCACCAACACAAATATTAACAAGAGTTGTATCAATAATATTTGGTCTTTGGTAATAATCAACAAAAATGGAATCTTTTCCAAAACATGTTCCTTGTGTTAAGCTTAAAGTATAATATTGTGAAATGTCATTAATGATAACTGGGGAAAGTGTATTTGAATTTAGTAAATTTCCTGCATTTGACCAAGAAATCACTGGATTTGTCAAGGTCGTTTGAGCGAAAATTTGCATGTTGGCATTTGGACACAACAAGGTATCATTTCCTACCTCCAATGAAAAAGTATTTATAGTTAAATAAACAGAATCAATTGTTTGACAGTTTGCAACGGTATCTGTTAAAATGACATAAAACATAGTTGAAGCTGGAGGTGTATATCCCAAAATTGGATTTGTTGACACAACTTGATTATTATCATCTCTCCACTCAATAAGGAAGTTTGAAGAACCAGAACCAATGTTTATTGAAACATCATCTATAGCCCAGTTATCCGATCCTGTTCCACTTGAATTTGGTTGATTCCAGCGAAACATGGTGCTTGCTGTCATTGCAGCTGGTGGAATATTTGCCGTTATTTGAGTGAAAGAGCTATAGCTACTTGTCAAATACGTACTTATCGTGTTCCACGTCAATCCATTATTAATTGAGTATTCTAAAATAATATCTTCACCTGAATCAGCATCTTCACAAGGACTTGATCCACTTCCGATAATCAACGAAAATGAAATTGTACCACCTGAAGTTGTATTCATGGCAACAGTTTGAGCGTAACGAGTGCCACCGGCACTGTTAAAATGTAAAGCGTTTCCAGAAACCGAACCACAAGAGGTATTTAAAAGTCCTCCACCAATGGTTGACCACAATTCGGTATTAAAAACAGTATTAAAATCATCTGTCAAATTTGAACTCATTTGTAATTCTAAATTTGACGTATCACCTTCACAAATAGAGGTGTCACCAATAATTGTACTTGTCATTTGTGAGGCAAAATAAATCGAAACAGAATCGATAGCTTGACATCCAAAATCAGATGTAACAGTGACATAATACATTGTTGAAGAAGCGGTTGTTGTATTTACTGATTGCGTGTTGTTTGCAGATAAATCAACATTTGGTGTCCAGGAATATGTAAAGTTTCCTGGTATACTCGGAACAGCTGACAGGGTCAAAGGTATTGCGGTACATAAGGAGATATCATTCGTGGTATTTAATGTAAAAGCATTTCCAGCGTTGATGTAAACAGAGTCTTTGTAAATACAAGTTCCAGCGGCAACTTCAGCAACATACCAAGTTGGAACTGTTGGAAAAGCAAGTGGATTATCAATCGATGAGTTAGACAAGCTAGCACTTGGTGTCCACGAAATTGTAACTCCGTTTGAATTAAATCCTGAAATAGAAACGTTTTCTAGCATCCAAACATCTTGATCAATTGCCGTAAAACTTAACTGTCTCCATCTAAAACGCGTTGCACTTGTTTGCGCCGCGACAGGAATTTGAACATTAACAAGGGTAAAATTTGGATAAGCATTTTCAAAATAGGTTGCAATATTATTCCAGGAAACTCCTCCATTTGTAGAATATTCTAAAACAACATTTTCACCAAAATCTGCATTTTCACAAGGAGCAACTCCATTTGCAATTTCTAAATAAAATTCGATTTGACCACCATTTGTCATATCGAAATCTACTGTTTCTGCAATTCGTGGTGTTGCATCATAAAAATAAAGCGCATCTCCAGCAATCACACTACATGTATCAGTATTCATTGAACCTGAAACATTAGACCATAAATTAGGATTATTCCCACCACTAAAGTCATCAAATTCAATCACTTGGAGGATCTCTAAATTCAAATGTGCGGTATCAGGAACACAGAGGGTAGCCAAATCGCTTGTTACAATTAAATCTTTAACTCCTCCTCCAAGTACTTCAACGTAAGCACTATCTGTTGCTTCCCCACAACCAGACATTGTTGAAACTGTTACCTTGTACCAACCAGATTGCTGGGCATTTAAAACTGGATTTAAGGCATGAGGATCATCAAACATATAAGCTGGTTCCCAATTAACATTATAAGTGGAAGAAAAAGGTGTTATTGTTAAATTAAATTGCACATCTGAGAATTTACAAACTGTATCCTCACTTATAGTAACATCTAAAACAGGAGGATTTGGAGATTCAACTGAATAATATTTTACATCAACACAACCAGAGACAAGAGAGTTTCCAGTAACGACATAAACATCATTTATAATTGGAGGATGTAGCACCAAAACTGTTCCCTCATGAATTGTATCTGTAGGATTGGTTGAAGTTGCCCACCAAGGATTAAACAATCCCAATCCAGCTGAAAGTACAACTGAATCATTACTACAATAAGCAGTATCGATTGGAATTTCTGCTTCTGGAGAAAATGAACCGACACCATAAGCATAACTTTCAGCATCACCTGTTCCATATGAATAGGCGGTGAATCCTGAAGGTAAATTTAAATTATGACTTCCTTGTGCGATATTAATTCTAGCAAATGATTTTAATGGATCAGAACCAAAAGTTGTAAATTGTGAAGAATTAATTAATACTCCATCTAATAGAACAGAACTTGTAGAAGCTGTTTCCACAATGATATTCACAGTATGATTGGTAATAATAGTTGAAGTTACAGTACTAAAAGTTACTTCATTAATTTTTCTTTCCTCTGAATTTAGAATTAACATGGCAGGGTCACCACTTCCTGTACACGTAATTCCTTCCATGTATTGAATTACAGCTATTGGTTTGTCTGCAGAAATTACTTGATCATCAGGAACTGAACTGTAATTTACAAATTGTCCAGCATTTAAATTTATTTGTGAACCATTATCCAATGTAACAGTCGTATTGTTATCTCTTGCAATTATTCTAAACGTGTAGGTTGATGCATTCAAAAAGGGAGGTATATAATATTTTTGTCCCCAAGTATCAATAGAATAATTTTGATCGTAAATGTGATCGCAAGCTGTACAACTAGTAGGAATGTTAGCACAAACAACCCCAGAAAAGACTGCGAAAGGGCGACAATCACCACTAGCTGTCGTACCCACAATTTTAGTTCCAGTTAAATCATTCCCTACGGCAGATTTTACTTGATACGTTTCACCAGCATCTAATTGAACAATATAAGGAACTCCTGCAGCATGTCCTCCCGTAGTTGGGTCTGAAGGTGTGATTTCAACTTCTGTGCCATCTTCAGTAGCAACAACTACAAACTCACTTTCACCATAAAGTCCTTCAAAACTTGAAATAATATATTCAGTTCCAAGTGCCTTTTTTGGTAATACTAAAGTTCCATCAGCAGTATAAGATCTGAAATTAATTGCAAAAACACTAATTGTATCGTTTGATTCAATATGTAAACCCTTCATTGAAACGGCATCATCTACATAGTTTCCTCCAATCCATTCCGGAATAGTAATCGTGGTGGTTTGACCTGGCGTAATGTTAAAAGTAGTAGACCAACCTTGTAAAGGAGATGAGACCGTTCCAGAAGTAGCTTCATTCCCTGAAAGGAATAAATCTAAGGACTCACTACTCCCACTGTAATTCGATAAAAAACCTAACCAAAAATCAGTACCAACGGTTGGAATATTTCCTTGCGCTTCAACTTTTCCAAAATTAAAAGCAACAAAAAAAAGAAATAGTAGTTTAAGTATGTTTATTTTCATCTATGCAGAATTTGAAATTAAAACGTAAAAACAAACGCTTAGGTTGCTTCTAGTCGAATCAAATATAAGATTATTTTCGATTAATTCAAATTTTTCTAAACAACATTAAAAACTCCATGTTTCCATCACCTCCAAGAATTGGAGATTCTGTCTGGTTTTCATATTCAAAATTGCATTTTAAACCACAAGATTTTATTTTTTCAATAACTTCTGAATATAGATTTTTATTTTTTACGATTCCTCCTTTTGAAACATTTTCTTTTCCAACTTCAAATTGCGGTTTCACCAAAGCAACAATTTGCGCATTTTCCTCTAAAAATGGGTGGATGAACGGAAATATTTTTTCTAGAGAAATAAAAGAAACATCTATGACGCAAGCATCTAATTTTTCTGCAATTAAATTTGAGTTTAACTCTCTAACATGGGTTTTCTCAAGATTAATAACACGTTCATCTGCCAACAATTTAGCGTGCAATTGCTTTGTTCCTACATCCACACAATAAACTTTTGAAGCACCATGATGCAAAACAACTTCAGTAAATCCACCGGTTGAAGCACCAACATCCATCACAGTTTTTCCTTTAAAATCTAAGTGCCATAAGTCAACTGCTTTAAGCAACTTTAATGCGCCACGAGAAACCCAAGGAATTTCTTCTTCCAATAAAACTATTGTAGCATCTACCGGTACTTTTTTTCCAGCTTTTGTGATTAATTTCCCATTGACCAAAACGCCAGTTTCTTCAATGATTTTTTCAGCCCGTACTCGAGTAGAAACTAAGTTCCTGGCAATAATTAATTTATCTAAGCGCTCTTCTGTCATATAAAAAAGACAAAATTACTTATAATAATCCGTTATCAGCAAAACTGTAATAATATTCTGGGGTAACAATAATGTGATCCATGACTACAATTTCCATTAATTCTCCTATTTGTTGAATTTTTTTTGTCAATTTGATATCTTGTTCACTTGGTCTTAATTGGCCACTTGGATGATTATGAACCAAAATAATTCCTGTTGCTAAACATTCAATTGCCTCTTTGAAGAGAATTCGGTTATCTACAACCGTTCCAGTGACACCGCCAATCGAAATTCGTTTTGTATGCAACAAAATATTGGCTTTATTAAGGTACATTACATAAAATTCCTCATGTTTTAAATCTTCTAAATAGAAGCGAATTAATTCGTAGGCAATTTCGGATTTCACAATTTTTACTTTCTTATTCAATTCGGCTTCTTTTCTTCTTCTGCCTAGTTCCAAAGCGGCAATTATTGTTACAGCTTTTGCTGGTCCAATGCCTTTTATTTTGCATAATTCATTGACTGATTTTTGTGAAAACTCTAGCAAGGAATTTTGAGAATTTGCTAACAAATCTTTCGCTAAATCTAAAGCTGATTTTTCCTTTGTTCCATTTTGAATCAAAATTGCAATTAATTCAGAATCTGACAAATTGGTTCGACCTTTAAGTATTAATTTTTCGCGCGGACGATCATCTTCCGCCCAACATTTGATGGTTTGGTTTTGTTGTAACATTAAAAATAGGTTTGTTAAACGAAGTTAATTAAAATTTAACAGGTAACAAAATTATTTTTTCTGAATATGAATTGAATGTGCACAATAATTTGAAACTTTACATTTAAACTTCACAATTAGTGCGTATATTTATAAAAATTAACATTCCATTTTTTCAACACTGTTCCTAAACTCTTTTAGCAATTTTTTCATCTCTTTTAACTCTTTGATTTTTTGCTTGATAGCAACCAATTTCTCATCAAGTACAATTAATTTTTCTGGAATACTTAATTTATTATTGTACCAAGCATCCATCAATTCACCAATTTCACTAATTGTAAATCCAACAGATTTAGCATCTCTAATTAATTCCAATTTTTCAATCGCTTCCTCATCATAGTGAAAGTAATTGTTAGATTTAATTTCACTTTTTCGTGTACCTTTTATCAAACCCGATTTTTCGTAAAATCGAATGGTATGCACGGAAATTCCAGTGATTTTTGAAAGTTCATTAATTAACATGATGCAAATATAAATAAAATTTTAAAAATAAATAAAGTATAGACTATACTCTAATGTTGTATGTTAATTATTTTGCATTTACCTTTGTCAAAAAAATAAGAAATTATGGCAACAGCATTAATAACAGGAGCATCAAGTGGAATTGGTTTAGAATTGGCAAAAATTCACGCGCAAAAAGGTGGAAATTTAGTTTTAGTAGCACGAAATCTAGAAATTTTGGAAACATTAAAACAAGAACTTGAAGCAAAACACAAAATTTCAGTTTATGTAATCGGTAAGGATCTTTCAAAAATTGATGCAGCAATGGAAGTTCATAGCGAATTATTAGAAAAAAATATTCAAATTGACTATTTAATCAACAATGCTGGTTTTGGAGATTTCGGTATGTTTGTTGAAACAGAGTGGGAAAAAGAAGAAAGAATGATTAACTTAAATATCACTTGCTTGACTCAATTTTCAAAAATCTATGCCAAAGAAATGGTAAAAAGAAAAAGCGGACGCATTATGAATCTTGCTTCAACGGCAGCCTTTCAATCAGGACCAACAATGGCAGTATATTTTGCTACTAAGGCCTATGTTTTGAGTTTATCGGAAGCCGTTGACAATGAAGTGCGTTCATTCGGAGTTACTGTAACGTCACTTTGTCCTGGTCCAACTGTAAGCGGGTTTAAAGCTGCTGCTGATATGGAAAACAGTGCTTTGTTTAAAAGTAAAAATTTACCAACTGCTAAAGATGTTGCTGAATACGGCTACAAAGCAATGCTGAAAGGAAAACCAGTCGCAATACATGGTTTCTTAAATTATATATTGGCAAATTCAGTAAGATTTGTTCCACGTCAATGGGCTGTTAAAATTGTGAGAAAAATGCAATCTTAAACTTCTTAGCTCATCGTTTGTTTGATAATTAATGTTAAAAGAAAACTAAAGTTAAATTGAAATCGTTTATCTAAAATAAATTTAAAAATGTTAATCATGAAAAATAACTTATTTCTTACTTTAGCAATTTCAATAGCCATGCTAAGTTCTTGCACGGCGCAATTGGATACTACACAAACAAACAAAAACACGAACAATATGGAAACGAAATTCAATCTCTTATCAGATCAAGAAAAAAATGTTATTTTAAATAAGGCAACTGACAGACCTTACACAGGAGATTATTACAAAAAAACCGATAAAGGAGTTTACGTTTGCAGACAATGTAATAATCCACTTTACACTTCTGAGGACAAATTTGATTCACATTGTGGATGGCCAAGCTTCGATCAAGAAATAAAAGGATCTGTTACACGCGTTCCTGATGCAGATGGCTCAAGAACTGAAATTATTTGTAACAATTGTCAAGGTCATCTTGGTCATGTGTTTTTAGGAGAAGGTTTTACAAGAAAAGATACGAGACATTGTGTAAATACAAGTTCTTTGATGTTTTATCCCTTAGAAGAAAAAGATAAAATTCCTGCAGTGATCAAGTAATGTTCATTTTTTATGGTTTTTCTCATGTTGATGCAGTTGTTGTATCGATTTTATACATTTCTTCAATTTTTCTTATCTTTACCAAAAAATTCAAGACATGTCATACAATAATATCATCGTAGAACAAAAAAATCAAATTCAATGGATTACGATTAACCGTCCAAGTCAATTGAATGCACTAAACAAAGAAACAATTGAGGAATTAAATTCAGCTTTAAACGCTGCAAATAATGATGCTGGAACTGGAGTTGTAATTTTAACTGGTTCTGGAGAAAAAGCATTTGTTGCTGGAGCAGATATCAAAGAATTTGCTCATTTCGACACAACGCAAGGAAAAGAATTAGCTGCCAAAGGTCAAGAATTGTTGTTTGATTTTATTGAAAACATGTCTAAACCGGTTATTGCTGCTATCAATGGATTTGCTTTAGGTGGTGGATTGGAATTAGCAATGGCTTCTCACATTCGACTTGCTTCAACTAACGCTAAAATGGGTTTACCAGAAGTTTCCTTAGGTGTAATTCCTGGATACGGCGGTACACAACGATTGGCACAATTAGTCGGAAAAGGTAAAGCT
>JBKCGI010000168.1:0-23142 GCA_046303515.1 Flavobacteriia bacterium
GAAGAACCTGTTTCCAATTGGTTTGGGAAATTGGGAGCTTGGGTTTCACATCTTTTGATTTATTCTTGGTTTGGACTTTCATCCTTTGGATTTTCATTCATGTTTTTTGTAATCGGCTTCAAATGGATGCTAGAAATCAATATTTTACCACTCAGAAAAACAATTTCAGTTTCAATTGTAGCAATTGTTTGGTCCTCCCTATTTTTGGGTTATTTCTCTAATTTGGTAAATTATTTAGGCGGTTCATTTGGTTATCACATCAATCATTGGTTGAGTTTTACCCTAGGAAAATTTGGGGCATTCATTTTTATTATTGTATTGGGTTATATCTTAATGGTGGCACTTTTTAATCCCGATTTAAAAGCCATTTGGGAAAAATATTTTTCAAAATCTCGTTTTGAAGATGACGAAGAATATGATGAAAATGAAAATCAATTGAAAAATGTAAGTGACATCCGAATTGTAAATACTATAAAAGACGAGGATATTGCTGCGGAAGCCATTTCGAAAACAGTTCATTTTGATGATGATGAAGAGGATGAATTAGAAGAAGAAGACGATGATGATTTAGCTGATAGTGATTTTGTTGTGATGACAAAAACTCCTACTACTTACAATCCATCTGATGATTTTGAAATTGAAATCCCTGAGACACCTGATGAATTTACTGAGCCTTTATTAACAAATGATTTGGAAGTTGAAGTGCCAAAAGCATCTGTAGTTTTAAGTGAGGATGAAACAGATAAATTACGTCAAGAATACGGTGAATACGATCCAAAATTAGATTTATCTGGATACATTTTACCATCTATCGACTTGTTGCGCGATTTTGGTTCAAACGTCGTTAACATTGATAAAGGAGAATTAGAAACCAACAAAAACAAAATCGTTGAAACGCTTTCTCATTATAAAATTGACATCGCAAAAATCAAGGCGACTGTTGGTCCAACGGTAACTTTATATGAAATTATTCCTGCGCCAGGCGTTCGAATTTCGAAAATCAAAAACCTGGAAGACGATATCGCTTTGAGTTTATCTGCCTTGGGTATTCGTATTATCGCTCCGATTCCAGGAAAAGGAACAATCGGTATAGAAGTACCAAATAGCAAACCTGAAATGGTTTCTATGCGATCCTTAATTGCATCAGAAAAATTCCAAAATTCTGATTTTGAATTGCCAATTGTTGTTGGAAAAACCATTACAAATGAAATTTTCACCTTCGACTTAACTAAAATGCCTCACTTATTAGTAGCTGGAGCAACAGGTCAAGGTAAATCAGTTGGTTTGAATGCCATTTTAGTTTCGATGTTATACAAAAAACATCCAGCACAAGTGAAATTCGTTTTGATTGATCCGAAAAAGGTAGAATTAACTTTATATAATCGCATTGAGCGTCATTTCTTGGCAAAATTACCAGGTGAAGAAGAAGCGATTATTACAGATACATCGAAAGTAGTTAACACGATGAACTCTTTGTGTATCGAAATGGATGCGCGATACGAATTGTTGAAGGAAGCACAAGTTAGAACAATTATTGAATACAATCAAAAATTTATTAACCGCAAATTAAATCCTGAAAAAGGTCATCGCTATTTACCGTATATTGTTGTTTTAATTGATGAATTCGCCGATTTAATCATGACTGCCGGAAAAGAAATTGAGCATCCAATTGCTCGTATTGCTCAGTTAGCTCGTGCCATCGGAATTCACTTGATTGTAGCAACACAAAGACCTTCTGTGAACGTTATTACTGGTATGATTAAAGCCAATTTCCCAGCCCGAATAGCATTTAGAGTGCAATCTAAAATAGATTCTCGTACCATTCTGGACACTTCTGGTGCAGATCAATTGATTGGACGTGGAGATATGCTAATTTCTACTGGTAATGATGTGATTCGTTTGCAATGTGGATTCGTAGATACGCCTGAAGTTGAGGCAATTTGTGAATTTATTGGAAATCAACGAGCTTATCCAGAGGCATTACTTTTACCTGAATATACAGGAGATTCATCTGGAGAAGATAAGGATTTTGACATGAATGAAATCGATCCAATGTTTGCAGATGCTGCACGAATTGTGGTCTTACACCAGCAAGGATCAGCGAGTTTGTTACAGCGTAAACTAAAATTAGGCTACAACCGCGCAGGACGCATCGTTGACCAATTGGAAGGTTTTGGAATCATAGGGCCTTTCCAGGGAAGTAAGGCAAGAGAAGTTTTATTTTCAGATGAAGTTACCTTGGATGAGTTTTTGAAGGTTAAGGGTATATTTTGAGAATAAAAAAACCACTCACCTCAATTTTCAACCAATTATCAACAATTTGATTTTTATTCGATATAATTTATGAAATTTACATCGAAAATTTAAAATCAGAATATGAAAAAATGTTTTTTTGCAATCGCAGCTATGTGTTTCCTTGGAAATTCATACGCTCAGCGCAAAATTGAATATGTAGAATACGATTTACCAAATGGTATTCACGTAATTTTACATGAAGAGCACTCTACTCCTATTGTAGCTGTTTCAATTTTATACCATGTAGGATCTAAAAATGAAAATCCTGACAGAACTGGATTTGCACATTTCTTTGAGCACCTTTTGTTTGAAGGTTCAACAAATATCGGTCGTGGTGAATATAGCCAATTGGTTGAAAAAAATGGAGGTACTTTAAATGCAAATACTTCTCAAGATAGAACTTATTACTATGAAATCTTACCATCTAATCAATTGGAATTAGGTTTATGGTTGGAAAGTGAGCGTTTATTGCATGCAAAAGTTGACCAAACTGGAGTTGAAACGCAAAGACAAGTTGTAAAAGAAGAAAAAAGACAACGTGTGGACAACCAACCATATGGTTCTTTCATGGGTGAAATGTTCAGTAGAATGTATAAAAACCATCCATACAAATGGCAACCAATTGGAAGTATGGAGCATTTGGATGCAGCACAAGAGATTGACTACATCAACTTCTACAAAACTTTTTATGTGCCTTCCAACTCTACACTTTCAATAGCTGGAGATATCAATATTGAGCAAACTAAAAAATGGATCAATCAATATTTCGCATCAATTCCTTCTGGACAAGCAATTAATTTGTTTAGAGATTTTGAAAATTTATCAGATAAAGATTTCGAAACGAAATATAGTATCATGAAAGATAAATTTGACGCGAAAGATTTCATGAACTCTAAAAATGTTGAAGCACAAAAAGTATTAAAGAAATATGCTTCAATGCCAACTACAATTCCTAGACCTTTGCGTAACGAACTTCCTTTAACAAAAGTTGAAATTGATACTGTTTACGACAATATTCAATTACCAGCAGTTTTTATGGGGTATAGATTTCCAGAGCAAACGCATCCAGATGCTTATGCTATTGAAATGATGAATAGTTTGTTGGCTGGTAGCACGTCTTCAAGAATGAATAAAAATATCGTTGAGAAAAAACAATTAGCAGTCGCTGCTTTCTCTTTTGCTTTCGGAATGGAAGACCCAGGATTGGGTATCGTAGGTGCAATTGCATCAAACGGTGTTGATTTGAAAGAGTTAGAAAAATCATTAAATGAAGAAATTGAAGCCCTACAAAGTGAATTGATTTCACAAGATGAATTTGATAAGTTAAGAAATCAGTTCGAAAACAACATCATTTCTTCAAATAGTTCAGTTGCAGGTATTGCCGAAAATTTAGCGAATAATCACGTTTATTTCGGAAATGCAAATGCAATCAACAACGAATTACCAAAATATTTAGCAGTTACTAAAGAAGATATTCAACGTGTAGCTAAAAAATATTTCACGAAAGATGCAAGAGTAATTATGTATTACTTACCAAAAGAAAATAATTAATCTAAGGCGAAAAATATTAAAATTATGAAAAAAATTATTCTATTAAGTTTAAGCATTGGATTTTCTTCTTTAGCTTTCACTCAAGTAAATAAAACTAAGGTTTCAAAAGATAAAATTAAACCTACAAAAGAAATCACAAAACCTGTTGACCGTTCTGTAAAACCACAAGCTGGTGCTGCACCTGCAATCAACATTAAAGATTCTGAAGTTTTTACAACTGGAAACGGAATTACAGTGATTTTATCTGAAAATCACAAATTACCAAAGGTTTCTATTAACTTGGTGATGGGTTCTGATCCAATGATGGAAGGTCCAAAAGCTGGTATTTCATCTTTGGCTAGTGAATTGATCATGTCTGGTACAACCAATCGTACAAAAGATCAATTGGATAGTGAAATCGATTACATCGGTGCTTCAATCAATGCAAGTTCTGAGTCAATTTTTCTTTCTTGTTTGACAAAACACTTACCAAAGGCAATGGATTTGTATTCGGATATCGTTTTCAACACAAACTTCCCTCAAGCTGAGTTTGATCGTATTGTGAAACAAAATGAATCTAACTTAAAATCTGCAAAATCAAGTCCAGAACAAATCGCTGATAATGTAGAGAAAAAAGCAAATTTCAAAGGTCATCCTTATGGAGAAGTAATGACTGAGGCTACTTTAGCGGCAATTACGCGCGATGATGTTGTTTCTTATTACAAAAGAGTTTTTACTCCAACTGGAAGTTATATGGTAATTGTTGGTGATATCACGAAAGATGAAGCAATTAAAATGGTGAATACATTTTTTGGTTCTTGGAAAGGTGAGAAAAACAACAAAATGAATTTAGGTGCTGGAAACTTCAATAAAGGAAATAGAGTTATTTTCGTGAAGAAAGCTGGAGCGGTTCAGTCAACGATTTCTGTTTCTTTTCCATTTAAAATGAAACCAGGTGACGCAAACCAAGTTCCTCTTTCAGTTTTAAACAACATCCTTGGTGGTGGAGGTTTTGGTACACGTTTGATGCAAAATTTGCGTGAAGACAAGGCATACACTTATGGTTGTTACTCTGCTTTAAACATTACTGATAATGGAAGTTGGTTTTCTGCTTCAGGAAATTTTAGAAATGAAGTTTCTGATAGTGCTATTACACAAATTTTGTTTGAATTAGATAAAATTACAAAAGGTGAAGTAAGTGACGACGAATTAAATTTAACTAAGTCTTCCATGGCTGGTGGATTTGCTCGTTCTTTAGAAAGTCCTGCAACGGTTGCTCGTTTTGCATTGAACATTATTCAAAACAATCTTCCAAAAGATTATTACCAAACGTATTTGAAAAGATTAGAGGCTGTTGATAAAGCAACCATTTTAAAAATGGCTCAAACGTATTTCACTGCTTCAAATTGCAACATCGTTGTAGTAGGAAACGAAGATATCGTAGAAAAATTGAAAGTTTTTGATGCTGATGGAAAAATTGAATTCTTGGATGCTTTTGGCGACGAAGTTGTTTCAATCAAAAAAGCTGATATTACAAAAGAACAATTGATGGAAAAATACATCTTTGCTGTTACACAAACTACAAATATGAAAGCTGCAAAGAAAAAGATTTCTAAAGTAAAATCAATGAAACAAGAAATTGAGATGAAAAATCCATCTTTCCCAGGAGTTTTATTGATGACAACTTATTTCGCATCTCCTGCTAAAGAAGCTATGAAAATGGAAATGCAAGGAATGGTGATTCAAAAATCTTATTTTGATGGAACAAAAGGTGCAAATGTAAGCATGCAAACTGGTAAATCTGAAATGAGTGCAGAAGAAATTAGTGCAAAGAAAAAATCAATTGGTCTTTTCCCTGAATTCAACTACGCAACAGCTGGAATGACTTACGAATTGATTGGAATCGAAACTGTTAAAAATAAAGATTATTATGTTGTGAAAACAAATGATGGTCAAGCAGAAAGAATGGATTATTATGATGTAAAAACATTCATGAAAATGCAATCTGTTCAAAGTGAAGAAGGTCAAGAAACAATTACGACATTTGATGAATTCAAAGATGTTAATGGATTTTTATTTCCTCACAAAGTTTCTTTAATCGCTGGTGGTATGAGTTTCGAAGGTGCTTCTAAATCATTAGTTGTTAACGGTAAAATTGAAGGTGGAATTTTTGAATAAATAACCATCTTTTAAAATATTAAATCCCCAAGTACTTTAATGGACTTGGGGATTTTTTTATGGAATATTTTATTTATAAAATAGTTAAACCTATAAAGTTTTAATTTTTTTAAAAAAAGTGAATGTTACAAATATTTAAAAGAGGAGTACTTAAAAATCAGGCTTTAAAAATAATTGTAAAAAGAGAATCTAATTAAATCGCTTTAGATCTGTATCAGATAAGGAGTTTAAAAATGAAATCAATTGTTTTTTTTCTTCACTAGTTAAAATGAATGGTTTTATAATAGGGTTTTGATTTCGCACTTTTCTGCCTCCGTGCTCATAAAACTCGATGACTTCTTCTAAAGATTTTAATTTACCATCATGCATGTAAGGTGCAGTTAAAGCTACATTTCGCAGACTTGGTATTTTAAATTTTCCAATATCATTTGAATCTCCATGAATTCTGAAGCGACCCAAATCTTCCTTATCAAGCGTTGTGTAACCGTTATTTGCTACTTCAAAAGTTGTGAAATGTGGTAAAGAATGACACTGCGTGCAATATAATTTCTCAGCAAAAATTTTAAATCCTTTTTTTGCATCAGATGATAATTTACCTCTTCTTTTCTGAAAATAGAATTGGTCAAATAGTGAATTGTCTGAGATTAAGGTTCGTTCATATGTAGCAATACTCCTTGTTAGTACCCAAGCATCAAAATCGCGATTAAATATTTTTTTAGCTGCATTTTGATATTCAGGAATAGCTTTCAGTTTTGAAATTAGATCCCCCATTTTCATTGCCATTTCAGTATGTTCTTGAATTGGAACTATTACTTGCATTTCGAGGTTTTTCAATTGACCATCAAACATGACAGTTTTTAAAAAAGCGGAATTTAATAAACTTGGAGAATTTCGTACTGTTTTGCGACCTAAAACACCATCACTTACTTCTTTCCCATCTGTAAACGCCAAATTAGGGACGTGGCAGGTTGCACAAGAAACTGTCTCATCTGCAGAAAGTCTTTTATCAAAAAAGAGTTTTTTTCCAAGTTTAAACTTTAGACTATCAAACTGATTATCAATCGGAAAATCAATATTACCTAAATAATTACTTGAATTGAAGGAGTTGGATTTACAAGTGTATAAGGAGAAGGAAATACCAATAAAGAATAAAAGAAAAAATGATTCTTTAAAATAAGGCACCTTTCTCACAAAATAACTTTCAATTTATTGATTAGCTGATTGTTTTTGGAGTAAAATTCAATAAAATACACGCCCGTTTTCATTTCAGAGAATAAGATTTCTCCAGAACTTCCACTAATTTTTGCTTCCTGAACTAATGCTCCATTAGAATTGATAAGTCTATATTGAGCAAGATCAGTGACATCTGACCATTTTATCAGGGTGCCATTTTCATTTTTTGCAAAATAAAGTTTCCCATTTGCTAAGTCGCTATTTGTAATACTTGCTGTTGCATCAGCTGTAAAAACAGGTCTTAAGGAAACATTTCTCATCACATTAAAATTCACTCCAGATTCACTATGTTGAATACCGTTATTTGCTAAATCTGTTGTACCTAGCCAAGTGTCCAAGTTACAATCCAAATTAATACTTTTCGAATTGTCTTGTTCTAAGACCTCACCTACTGCAACTTCAATTTCATAATAATTTCCATCTCCTAAATTGTGAATTTCAAAGTATGACTCTGGAACTTGATTGTTATCTCCATCGGAAAGTCCACCAACAATCATGTGCATATATCCTGCACTCCAGCCCCATTGCATACTTGGATCTTGAAAAGATAGCGGGTGATTAGAAGGATATGCAGCAATATCTGTATGATTTAATTCTACGGGAACACCAACCCCAAATTGGATTGCTTCAACTTGATTTATATTAAGAACTCCAAGGTCTAGAATGTAATTGTCAAATTCGACAAGAAACACTGTGTCAGCTAGGTTTAGGTCTTGGCCTCCATCATGTATGATATGAAGGTGAGAAATGTAATAATCAAAATGGTCTATCGCCATTTTTTTACCATTTTTGTCGTTTACAACTTGATTTAATTCAAAATCGAGACCTTCGACTTTTGGTGAAAAGATCAATTTAAAAGGTGTTTGGGAAAAACTAATAAATTGAATTAAAACACTAGCAATTAATAGACTTTTTTTCATTTCTTTTATTTTTTTCGTGCAATATACAAAATTTCGGACTTCATCAAGCGGTTTCGTTCAATGAATTCTGAATCAAATTCAGTGTTAGGATTGAATTCCTGAACATCAAAACCAGCCTTTTTTAGCCATTCTGGATAGTCTTTCCCGAATAAACGCACATGATCTTTTTGCCAAAAATGCTTCTCACGCTCTTCTGGAGAGGTGATTGACTTATCTTCATAAGTTTCTTCACGATTGAAATCCTGAGGCACTTGTAATATTGCCCAAGCACCAGGCTTCATGACGCGAAAAATCTCTTTCATGCATTGCATCGCATCATCTACGTGCTCCAAAACATGATTGCAAAAAACTACATCAAAGCGATTATCCTCCAGAGGAATATGATGTAAATCGAAATGCAAATCTGCCAAGGGAGAAACTAAATCACCAGTCAGATAGTTGATGTTTTTTTGCGCTTTAAAACGATGGTAAAAACATTGCTCGGGTGCAATATGTAGCACATTCAAGTTCGCTGTGAAAAAGTTGGATTCGTTCTTCAAATACAACCACATCAAACGATGTCTTTCTAAAGTTAAATCATATGGACAAAGCACATTTTCACGATGTGCGATATCAGAACCATAGGATAAGAATTTACTAAAATTTCGCTCACAAACAGGGCAAGTAACTTTATTTCCCTTGTATAAAAGTGGTGCAAAGAATTTAAAAATATAACTCAGGCGAATCAAAAGTGGACGCGGAAGTTTATTCAATAGGAATTTATAAATTTTCTTCATTTAAACTTGTATTACACCGACGTTGTAAGCTTTTTCGGCCTTTTTATGGTTCGCCATTTCGATCCCCATTGAAATCAATTTTCTAGTTTCTCTAGGGTCAATAATTGCATCCACCCACAAACGTGATGCTGCATAATATGGCGAAATTTGAGAATCGTAGCGATCTTTAATCTTGTTGTATAATTCAGTTTCTCTTTCTTTTGTAATTTCTTCACCTTTTGCTTGCAAAGAGGCAACTTCAATTTGCAATAATACCTTTGCAGCTGCAGCTCCACCCATTACAGCAATTTCTGCCGTTGGCCAAGCAACAATTAATCTTGGATCATAAGCTTTTCCACACATGGCATAATTTCCAGCACCATAGGAATTCCCCATGATAATTGAAAATTTAGGTACAACAGAATTCGCCATGGCATTCACCATTTTTGCTCCGTCTTTGATGATTCCCGCATGTTCAGATTTCGAACCAACCATGAAACCAGTTACATCTGTTAAGAAAACCAACGGAATATTTTTTTGGTTGCAATTCATAATGAAGCGAGCAGCTTTATCTGCAGAATCATTGTAAATTACACCTCCAATTTGCATTTCATTTTTTGCATTTTTAACGATTTCGCGTTGATTGGCAACAATTCCAACACTCCAACCATCAAGTCTTGCATATCCACAAACGATAGTTTTACCGTAATCAGCTTTGTATTCTGTGAATTTTGATTCATCCACTAAACAATCGATAACATCTTTTACATTATATGGTTTGGAACGATCGGCTGGCAATAAGCCAAACATCTTTTTTGCATCAAAATTTGGATTTAATGCAGGAATTCTATCAAAACCAGCTTCCTCTCCTTTTCCGATTTTACTAACTAAATCACGAATTGTAGCCAAACATTCTTGATCGTTTTCAACATTATAATCACAAACACCAGAAATTTGTGTGTGAGTTTCCGCTCCACCAAGTGTTTCGTTATCAATCGATTCGCCAATTGCAGCTTTTACTAAGTATGAACCAGCAAGGAAAATTGTACCCGTTTTATTGACAATTAAAGATTCATCCGACATGATTGGTAAATAAGCTCCACCAGCTACGCAAGATCCCATTACTGCTGCAATTTGAACAATTCCCATGGAACTCATAACTGCGTTATTTCTAAAAATACGTCCAAAATGTTCTTTGTCTGGGAAAATCTCATCTTGCATTGGTAAATATACTCCAGCTGAATCAACTAAATAAATAATTGGAATTTTATTTTCCATCGCAATTTCTTGCGCTCTTAAATTCTTTTTACCTGTTATTGGAAACCAAGCTCCTGCTTTCACTGTTGCGTCATTTGCAACAACAATACATTGTTTGCCATGAATGTAACCAATCACAACTACAACTCCACCAGATGGACAACCGCCATGTTCTTCATACATTCCGTATCCTGCAAAGGCTGCAATTTCGATACGTTCAGCATTTTCATCTAACAATAAATCAATTCGTTCACGCGCGGACAATTTACCTTTTTCATGTAATTTTTCGATGCGTTTTTTTCCTCCACCTTCATAAATCTTTGATAGCTCACTTTCCATTTTGGAAATCTTTTGCATCATTTGATCTTCATTTATATTGAAATCTAAATCTTTTTGAGATATCGCCATTGTAAATATTATTTTGAGTTCAAAGATAGTTATTTAATAGAAAAATCATAACTTTGGTATTAATTTTGAGCTAATAATTTTATGAAAAATTTCAGTGTTATTCTTTATTTATTTTTTACACTAAATCTTTTTAGTTGTATGACAAAAAAGCATTCGCAAACAAGCTGGAATTCTGAAAATTCACGTAATGATTCAAAATCAGATGTGAAAGAACAATATCCACACGCTGAACTGGGACTTTTTTCTAAAACTAATGATTCTTATACTCTTGAAGAAGTTACCATTGAAGGAAATTTTATGATTTTAAAAGTTAGTTATTCAGGCGGTTGCGAACAGCATGACTTTCGACTTATTGGAAGTGAAATGTTAAGTAAATCTTTGCCTCCAATTCGAGCTATACAACTTGTACATAATTCCAAAGGAGATAAATGTAAGTCAATAGTCAATGAAACGTTAAAGTTTAGTATTTCAAATTTAGCCTACAAATATGAATCTGGAAGTAAAATAAAATTACAATTAGAAAATTACACAAATCAATTAGAATACACTTATGAATAAACTGCTTTTTGCTTTTTTATTCCTTATCTCTTTTAATTCATTCTCACAAAATACATGGAGAGAAAGTCAATATTATGTTGTGGATGACACATCAAAATATACTTATTCCATGATTACAGATGATTTGATGTATTTATATGCAAATTTCACCAAATGGGTTCATCCGGTTACCGTTGGAAAATCAGAATTTGGTTTAGAACTTTCAACGGTTCGAATTGGATCTGAGGTTCCTAAAAAGAATTCAGTATTTTTAGTCGGAAACATTCATGCAAGAGAAGATTATAGTTCTAAAATGGTAATGAAGTTTTTAAATATCTTTCTTTTGAATTTGGAGAAAAAAGATTTTACTTACCCCAATGCCTTAAAAATTTTGGATTCAATTGATATTTATATCATGCCAGTAGCGAATCCTGATGGTTTGAAAATTGCTCAAGAAGATTTTGAAGGTATTCAAGATTCTTTTGCCTTGTACAGGGATGATATTTTAGTGATGGAAACTTTTGCTGAATGGAAAGCAAATGGAAAAGGAATTGATTTAAATGCCAGCTTTGACGATGGAAATCATCACCTTAAAAGAGCGGATAACCATTCTGCATGTCACTGTTCTGAAGGATATAAAGGCAAATGTCCAGCAGAACCACTTGAAACTCAAAATTTACAAAAATTCATTGATCAGACTAAACCTTTAATTACTGTTTCTTTTCACACCAAAGGTAATGTTTTGTATTGGGCAGATAAAAAAACTCATTTGCAATTTAAAAACATCGATACAAAAATCAACAAAGAAGTTTCCTTAAAAAGTGGTTTTACTTTGGGTACAATTGGTAAGAATCCAAAAACTTTCAGTTGTGGCCTAGAAAATTATGTTCGAGTTAAGCATAAAAGATTAGGCACATGTGTTGAGCTTTCGCGTGGGATTTATGGTAAAAAACAATTTCCTGATAATCAATTTAATGATGAAGTTTGGAATACAGCATGGCAAATTCCATATATTTATTTGGAGAATGCTGTGAAGTACAAGACTGAAATATTACATTTTTAAATTAAATAATATTTAGAAAGTGAATCAAAACCAAACAGATCCTGAAGAAACGGCTTTCAATAGTCCAATTCCGCTTTTGATAAAATTTAAGCAACTTATTTTTGGAGAAAAAGATCCTGAATTAATATTCAAAATTATAATTTTTATAAACCTTTTTATCTGGTTGATTTTTGAAATTTGGCATATTCTAAGTTACTATGCAATTAACTTTAGGGACGTGATTTTGGAAGAAAAGAAAATTAATGTAGAAATTTTAATTTTAAACCGGGGGACCGAATTGGGCTTTGATCCAAGTGTTTTTATGGAACGATTGATGAATTATCACCTTTTCTCCATTTTATGTTGGTTGTTTATTTTTGTAGGCATTGCTTTTATGTGGAGGACATCAAAACGATTTATATACTTTATCTTCGTTCCATTAATTGCCTACCTATTGGGAATGTTTTTTTTCTTAGGATTTGATTATTATGTTAATGATACTACTTTTTTTGACAAAATTTTTTACGCCTTATTTTTCATAAATTCAATATTCTATCTTATAATTTTCAAAAATCAAAATTCAGAAACTTCAACTGGATTTTTTAAGGAAGAAGAGGATTGAAATTATTTTCTAAAAAAGCAGAATACAAAAAAAGCCTTCCGTTTGGAAGGCTTTTGTGATCCCGCTGGGATTCGAACCCAGGACCCATACATTAAAAGTGTATTGCTCTACCAGCTGAGCTACGGAATCTAATTTTGCTTTGGCACTAACGCCTTAGCGGGTGCAAATATATAGACTTTTTTTGTTTCTGCAATGAAAAAATGCAACTTTTTGCAATTTATTTTTCTCATTTAACTTAACGCATTGATAACAAGAAGTTAATAAATGAAAAAAAATTAAAATTTATAACTGATTCCTAAACTTGGAAGTATTGGAAATTGATAAATTTCTTTATTTGTAATTCTATTTTTATAAAAAATGTTTCTTCTATTATATACGTTTGTAACACTTGCTATAATTTCCATTGTGGTTTTATTTTTAAAAATCACATTTTTCTTCAAAGTAATATCTAAACGGTGGTAATAAGGTAGGCGCTGTGAATTGAAAGTTCCGTATACTAAAGAAACGGAAGATGAATTTGAAGTTGCTACATTTGTATTGATTCCGTTTACAAAATTTTCTGATTGATAAGCACCAGCTGTTGGAGTGTATGGTAATCCAGAACCTAAATTCCAACGAGTGCTAAATTCTAGGTCTTTTTTCTTGCCAAATAAATAGGTACCTACGATATTAACATTATGTCTTCTGTCAAATACAGGGAAATATCTATCAAAACCATCCCAACGATAAGAATATCCATAAGAATAAGTTGTCCAAATGAACCATCTGTCTTTAGCATATTTCAATAAAACATCAGCACCATAGGATTTTCCAGATTCAATAATGAAGTCTTTTTTATAAACGTCATCAATGTTGTTAAATAGTGGAACATCATCATACAATTTATTTTGATTGATATTGCTCAATTGAGTAAAAATCTTAGCATATCCTTCAACGTTTAAACTCCAATATTTATTTAAGTCTAATTCGAATCCTAAGATCGAGTGCCAAGAATATTGCAAGGCACTTTTTACATCAGTTTCTTTCCCATTTTCTTGTACAAATTTGCTTTGAACGCTTGATGGTGACGGAGCAGATAATAAACCATTAAATAGGTTAATGATGTCTCTATCGGATGAAGCAGATGTGAAATTTTGAGAATATCGACCTCCAGATAATTTGATTCTTAAAAACTCGTTGGCATTATATTTAATTCCTAATCTTGGTTCAGGAGAAAGAACTGGCTGCGATAAATATGCTTGCAATCTAATCCCTGGTTGAACTACAAATCTTCCTTTTATAATTTTGTAATTGATATAGGAATTAAATTCAAAATTAAAACTTTGTTCTTCAATTTTACGTGCTGCTTCATTGTAAGTAACAAATTGAGTATTGAATCCATTAACTGCTAGTCCTAAATCAAGTTGACCTTCATTTTTTTGATAATAGGTAAAGTCAAAACCTAATTCCCCCCCTCCTATCGAGCTAGTTCTATCAGGAACATTTGCTTCTATAAATTTTAAATCATACTTGGATGCATTAACATGGCCTCTAATAAAAACTGGAGATCCAGAAGGAATTAAAACAAAATTCATTCCACCTCCAGATTGACTCCAAGATAAATCTGCTATGTCAGTATAATTAACCTGGTCTGTGTTGCTAAAACCGAATACACTAAACTTAGAACCGCCATCTGCACTAAACGTCATTTTCCCATACAAATCTGTAAAGTTAAAAGGTAATCCATTACCATCATTTACTCTTGGGTATAATGTTTGAGAAGTATAATCTAATAATGAATGCTTTGCTGAAAAGATAAATGAGTTATTTCCTCCTTTTCCGTTTTTGGCTTTAGTAATTGGACCTTCTAAAACAAATTTTGCTAAGAAAGGACTTACCGAAACTTTTCCACCGTAATCTTTTTTGTTTCCATCTCTATAAGTGATATCCATTACAGATGAAATTCTCCCTCCATATTTAGCGTCGAATCCGCCAGTATAAATGTCAACATTTTTGATTAATTCAGTTTCGAAAATTGAAAAGAAACCAATAGAGTGAAAAGGTGTGTAAATGGTCATTCCATCCAATAGAATTTTGTTTTGAATAGGCGTACCTCCTCGCACATATAATTGTCCACCTTGGTCACCTGTTGTTACTACACCTGGGGTTACACTGAAAGCTCCTACTATATCACTTTCTCCTCCAACAACTGGAATACGTTCTATATCTTTTTTCGTAAATTTATTTTGACCAATTAATATTTCAGTTTTCTTTCTTTTTGCTTCTGCAGATATATTAATTTCATCAAATTTTTTGATAGTTGATTTTTCTAATTCAAACTTTACATCAATAATCTCATTTGCTTTTTTAACAGTAATTGATTTTACTAATGAATCGTAAGACGGGTTATCAATTTTTGCTGTATATTCTCCAATGTTTAATTTAGGAATCGAGAAAAAACCATTCACATCTGTCGCGGCACCAAAAATAGTACCTGATTTTGATATTAACCTTACCTTTTGGAAAATCACAGGTTCACCATTCGTTTTATCATATATAAAACCCCTAACAGTTGCTGATTGTGCGTTTAATTGTGAAAAGCAAAGTACGACAAGCGTTAGAAAAAATATAGTTTTTAATTTCATTTAGTTTAAGTTTTAAGCAACGAAAATACAAATATTAAATGATTTAGCTTCTCGTATGGTAATAGATATATTAAAGTGCTAATTTTATTGATTAAAGTGTTTTACCAAATTTTCGCCACTTTTAATTCCTTATTTCGCATTTTATCACCTTCTTTCACAGAAAAAGCATCAAAGAATTCAGGGCAATTCATTAGTGGTCCGTTTACACGATACATTCCTGGAGAGTGCGGATCATTCGCAATTCTATTTTTCATTTCTGCATCTGTGTAATTTATTTTCCATAATTGTGCAAATGATATAAAGAAGCGTTGTGCTGGTGTATAACCATTTACTGATTTTCCAGATTTAAATTCCTCAGTTTTCGTGTAGGCATAATATGCTAAAGTAATTCCTCCTAAATCGGCAATGTTTTCTCCCATTGTCAAATCTGGATTTACACAATTCCCTTCTAGTGGACAAAATCCGGCAAATGTTTCACCCAAAACTTTGGTTTTTTCTTCAAAAGCTTTTTGATCTTTTTCTGACCACCAATTGATAAAATTTCCATCAGCAGCAAATTTAGAACCCATATCATCAAATCCGTGCGTAAATTCATGTCCGATTACCATTCCAATTCTGCCGTAATTTAAAGCATCCTCAGCATTTTCATCAAAAAATGGAGCTTGCATAATTCCAGCTGGAAATGCAATTTCATTTAATAAAGGGTTATAATAAGCATTTACCATATGAGCTGGCATTCCCCATTTCTCTTTGTCTATTGGTAGATATAATTGCGAAAAGTTCTTTTTCACATCACGTTGGTTACATTTTTTAACATTTTCTAAATAGCTATCTTTGTTTAATTCCAAATCAGAAAAATCCTCCCATTTTGAAGGAAAACCTAGTTTACGACCAATAGCATTTAATTTTTTTAAAGCTTCTAATTTAGTAGAATCAGTCATCCATGTTAAAGCTTTAATTCTCTCATTATAAGTTAATAATAAATTGTCAACCATAACATTTACTCTGTTCATTGCTTTTTCTGAGAAATGTTTTTGAACAAACAATTTACCCAAAGCTTCACCAATTGACATTCCTGTAATTTCGTTAATTGCTCTTTCGTTTATAGGTTTCATTTCTGATTTACCACTTAATACACCTTGGTAAAACATGAATTTTTCTTTGACAAATTTCTCATCCAAATGACCCGCATAATGATTTAAGGTTTTCCAAGTTAAATAATCTTTCCATTGTTCAATTGGTAAACCAGCGAGCATTAAATTAACGTTTTTCAAAAAGCTCGGTTGACCAACGATTACCTCCGTAAAAGTTTGTCTACCAACATTTGAAAGGTACTTATCAAATCCTAAGTTTTGCAGCATTCCTTCTACTTGCTTTTTTTCAAATTTATTATAACTATTTTCTGGAACTCTCAACTCTGCTGGAGACATCATGTTTTCAGCAAGTTTTGTTTCCAAAATCAAACAATTTCTTGCTGCTACTGACGCTGATTTTTCAGAGTAACCAAGTAAAATAAATGAATTAGTAATGTACTTTTCATATTGTACTAAAATACTTTTTTTACTTTCAGATAAATAATAATCTTTATTAGGTAAACCTATTCCTCCTTGACTGATATAGGTAATGTTTCTTGTTACATCTTTCAAATCCTGGTCGACTCCAATAGAGAATAATGAATTAATGCCATTTTTATGTTGATCAGCTAAAATTCCATTTATTTCTTCGTAACTTAAAATCCCTGCAATTTTAGATAATTCCTTTTTTAAGGGTCCAACAGCTAATTTGTTTCTCAATTCCATATTGGTGTAGGAAGAGTAATAAGCTGACAATAAACTTTCAACAGATTTTGCGTCATAAGTTCCTGTTTTTAAATCTTCTAAAATTTTAGTCAACTTATTTTGATTCGCTTGATCCAATTCATTAAAACTTCCCCAGCGAGATTCACTTGGTGGGACAGGATTGTTTTTTACCCAACTACCATTCGCGAACATGAAAAAATCCTCAGTTGCTTTTACGTTTTTATCCATGTATTCTGGATTAAAAACAACAGTTTTATAGGCTACTGGGCCTTTTTTATCTTTTTTTGTTTGAGCGTAAAACCCTGTATTGAAAGATAAAACTAAACAAGTTAAACCGAAAATTTTAAAATTATGTTTTTTCATTTGAACTAAAATATATAGCACAAATTTAAGATAATTAAAATTTTATGAAAGGAATATTTTATGAACGCACCTTTTTAAGGATAAAACAAATCTGATGGAGGTCAAATCGATATTTAGAAAATATATGTAAGTTTGGAAAAAAATAAATCAATCAAATGCTGATTTTCTATATCATAATTTCTGCTTTCATTGCTTGGATCTGGGTTGATTATTTTCGCTTAATTGATATCTACGAAAAGGAAAACTTAAAATATATCATTCCGACTTTTATTTTAGGTGGAACTTCCGTTTTAATTGTTGATTTAGCTTATTCTTTATTTTTAGGAAAACATGGCTTAGAACTCAATGGGAATCCTTTAAATGATTTTCTATATGCAACTTTTCAAGTAGGAATGTTGGAGGAATTTTCAAAATTAATTCCTTTCATTATTATGCGTTTGCTCTTCAAAAAACAATTTAATGAGCCAATTGATTATCTAGCTTTTATCTGTTTCAGTGCCTTAGGTTTTTCTGCAGTTGAAAATGTGATGTATTTTCACGAACATGGAGCACAAATAATTGATGGTAGGGCAATTCTATCAACTGTTGGTCATATGTTTGACACTGCTCTAATTGCTTATGGGATTATTTTATATCGGTTCAAAAGAAGCAAATTAGGTGTAGGAATCATTCTGATATTCTTCTTTTTCGCGGCACTTTCTCACGGTATTTATGACTTTTGGTTGATGTTTGAATATACAAAAGAATTTGGTTGGTTGATTACAATTATCTATTTCTTGATAACAATTTCAATTTTTTCTATCATTTTAAATAACGCCTTAAACAATTCAAGTTATTTCACTTACAAAAAGGTTATCGATTCCACTAAAGTTAGTTCTCATTTACTGATTTATTATGCAATTGTTTTCGCTTTACAGTTGATTTTTGTTTCCATCCAAGCTGGAGTTGAAGTTGGCGTAATAGGTCTAGTAATGTCTATTATCTTTTCAGGCTCAATTATTATTGTAACAATTGTTCGTTTGAGTCGGTTCAAATTAATTCAACACCGTTGGCACCCCATCAAATTTGAACTTCCTTTTTCATTTTCCTCCCAAACAGAATATGGGTCATTAAATTCTCGCACGCGTATCATCTTGAAAGGCGATTCATACAACGAAGTTCATTTGACCAAATTTTATCAGGAACATTTTTATTTGACACCTGTCTCGCAACGCAATACACAATTGGGGGAAACTAAACTCGCTTACATTGAACGAAAAGTGTTTTTAAAAAACGATGAATCCTACTTTCTAGTAAAAGTGTTTCACGACAAAGATCAAATTCATCACGATAGTTATTTGTTAAAACCCAAAAAAGGGAATCAAACAATGGTACAAGACAAATATCCCATTGTTGCAGTGCTTAAAATTGTGAATTTATTTGACCTAGAAAACAGCAAGAATGACCATTCGAAATTTAGATTCGTGGAATGGGCTTATGCAAGACCGAAAAATTAGTTGAAGTTTTTCGACCTTAAACATAGTCACTTGGCTTAGAATGCAGAAAAACGATGCAACATGCATATATTTCTCCTAAATTGCACTTTGTGATCTTTAAATTTTCACCTAACAAAAAAAACTATGTTATTATTTGTTTTAAATAACATTTATTTCTCCAACAACATTTCCACGTGCGGAATATCATCTTCCAAATATTCTTTGCCTGTAGATTTGAAGCCTAAACTTTCATAAAATTTCAACAAATATGTTTGTGCAGAAATACGAACGGAAACCTCGCCAAATTCAGCTGCAATAAATTTCAAACATTCCTCCATCAATTGTACACCTAATCCTTTTCCACGCTCACTTTCAGCATTGGCTACGCGACCAATTGAAACTTCCTTGTAGGAAACTCCTGGTGATAAAATTCTTGCCGTAGCTACAATTTTTCCAAATCCATCTCGTCCGATTACGTGATATGCTTTTTTGTCTTTTCCATCCAAATCTGGGTAGGGACAATTTTGCTCAACCACAAAAACATTGATTCTCAATTGAATAATGTCATGAAATTCAATCGTCGATAATTCCGTAAAATGTTTGATTTGAAAATGATACATATTCTTAATTTTTTGCACGAATTTAGAAAAATATCCGCTTTTCGAATCACTTGGCTAAAAAATCTTTATTTTTACAACTCAAAATTTTAATCATGAAATACTTCTCAGTTCTATTTTTAACGCTTTTGGCAAGTTTAACAATTGCTCAAAACACAAACGATCCTTTAAAAACAACGCAGTATAAACTCAAAAATGGCTTGACTGTTATGTTAACCGAAAATCACAATACGCCTCAGATTTTTGGAGTTGTTGCTGTGAAAGCTGGTGGAAAAAATGACCCGAAAGAAGCAACAGGTATGGCGCATTACTTGGAACACATGTTGTTTAAAGGAACTGAGGAAATGGGAACTTGGGATTTTGAAAAGGAAAAAGTTCACCTAAAAAACATCGAAAACCTGTACGAAGAATTAGGTAAAACAACTGACGTGTTAAAACGTGAAGAAATTCAGTTAAAAATCAACGAACAAGCAATTTTAGCTGGGAAATATGCGATTCCTAATGAAATGGACAGAATGTTATCTGAAATCGGAGGAACAAATGTAAATGCTTTTACGACGGAAGATTTTACGGCTTACCACAATGAATTTCCGGCAAATAAATTGGAACATTGGTTGAAAATCTACGATCACCGTTTTGAAAAACCAGTTTTTCGTTTGTTTCAATCGGAATTGGAAACAGTTTATGAAGAAAAAAATAGAGGAATGGATTCACCTTTCTCAGAAATTTTAGATCAGTTCAATAAAAATTTCTGGAAAAATCATCCATATGGTCAGCAACCAATCATTGGTCACACGGAGCATTTGAAAAATCCTTCTTTGCAAAAAATGTACGAATATTTCAACACGTATTATGTTGCAAACAATATGGTTTTGTCACTTTCTGGTGATTTTGACACACAAGAAGCAATTCGTTTGATTGAACTTTATTATTCAGATTGGAGAACAGGAGAAATTCCAACTTTCCCAACATACGAAGAGAAAGAATTTAACGGAGCAGAGAAAATTGAAATCAAAGCAACACCAATCAAAGTGATGTTGAAAGGATATCGTTCACCACAAAACAATCACCCAGATCAAAAGAAATTGCAAATTGCCAATTACATGTTATCTAACGGTGAAGGCTCAGGATTACTAGATATGTTGGCAACTGATGGAAAAATTTCTTATTCTGGAATTATCCCAATGGAATACAACGATTATGGCGCTTCAATCATTTTCTGTGTACCAAAAATTGTAGGTCAAGGTTTTGATGAAGCGGAACTTTTGGTTGAAAATCAAATCGATTTGTTGCGCAAAGGAACTTTTGAATTGTCTTTCTTTGAAGGAGCTAAACTTTCCATCATCAAGGATTTCGAGCGCCAATTGGAACGCAACGATTCGCGTGCTTTAATGTTGGTAAATGCTTTTACAAGTAACGTAACTTGGGAAGAATATTTGAAAAACTACATGGAACTAAACAGCATTTCGAAAGACGATATTGTTGCTGTAACTAATAAATATTACGGTAAAAATTATTTGGCAGTTTATTCTAAAATGGGTTCACCTAAAAAAGATAAATTGAGCAAACCAAAATTTGAAGCCGTAATTCCAGAAGATGGAAAAATTTCTGAGTTCACCAAAACGTGGAGACAAACAGAAACTTTGGCTTTGGAAGCGAAATACGTTGATTTTGAGAAATATATCGAAACTTTGAAATTGTCTTCCTTGGTTAGTTTGAAAAAAGTAAACAATCCATACAATCAAATTTTTAATGTGAATTTATCTTGGGGAATTGGAACAGATGCTGATTCTTTGTTGACATATTTGCCTCAATATTTGAATAAATTAGGAACGGATTCTAAGTCCGCTAAAGATTTCAAAAAAGCATTGTTTGAAGTGGGTGCTTCGATGAGTTTTTACGCTAGTCAAGACAAATTGGTTTTATCTATCGAAGGGATTGACTCGAAATTTGATGAAACAATGGTGCTTGCAAATGATTTTATTCAACATTTCAAAGATGATGCGAAAGCGATCAAAATCATAGCGGATGACACGAAATCTGAACGTAAATTGAACAACAAAGATTTGAACAACTTACTTTCAGCAACGCAAGCGTATGCGCTTTACGGAAATCAATCGCGTTTCTTAAAAGAATTGACTGTGAAACAAATTGAGAAATTAACTCCAACTAAATTACGTCAATTATTCAGTGATTGCAGAGCTTACGAAATTGAAATTGCGTACATTGGTTCAAAAGATATGCGTGAAATCACAAACTCATTAAAACTGTTTTACCAAAATCAGAACCCGACAAAAAGAGCTTTAGAAAAGAAAGTTTTGGCTAAAAGAGGTTTTGACTCTCCAAAAGTTTATTTCTTAAACGACAAAAAAGCTGTTCAATCTCAAATCATGTTTGTAATGGATGGAAATCCAATGAAATTAGACCAAATGGGCGATCAAGAAGCTTTCAATAAATATTTTGGTGGCGATATGTCTTCTCTTGTTTTTCAAGAAATCCGAGAGTTCCGTTCTTTGGCTTATTCTACTTCTGCTCGTTACCAATTGGCTGAAAAACAAGGACAAAAAAACTTTTTCTTCGGATATGTTGGTTGCCAAGGTGACAAAACGCCTGAAGCCATTCAAGTGATGAACGATCTGATTATAAACATGCCAATCAAAAAGGAGCGTGAAGACGGAATTCGTTCTTCCTTGATTTCTGATGCTAAAACAAGTAAACCAGGTTTCAGAGAAATGATCTACACGGTTGACCGTTGGAAAGAAATGGGCTTCACGGAAGATCCAAACAAAAACTTGGCGCGCTATTACGCAGATATTTCTTTCACAAACATCGAACAATTCTACAACAGCGAAATCAAAGGTAAAAGCATGCAAATTATCGTTGTTGGAAACTCCTCCAAATTTGACACTAAAATTTTAGAGAAATACGGAAAAGTGACGAAAGTTGCGGTGAAAGATGTTGTGAGGGAGTGAGATTTTTAGTTATTAGTTTTTAGTTAGGAGTTTGGAGTTAGGGGTTTGAACGAATTTATTGATAAGCTTAAATTATAGAAATATGAATCTTGAATTTAGAAAAAAGCTTTTATTAAGTGTTCAAAGAGCTTTACTAGGAATGATTTATCCATCAATTCGAGGAATAGCAGTCGGATGTGATAATGAAACTCTATTAAAAATAATTTATTATTTAGATAAAGAACCCGATGAAGAAGACTATGAAAATATAAGAGAAGTCACTTCTGAAGTTTGTGCAGACATAAATTTTACTGAAGTTGAAGAATTCTGTGTTTTTTCTGATGAAAATATTTCTAATTTAAATTCTTTGTCTTCCTGGGTATATCTCCGTAAAGAAAATTAGTTTTTATTTTGGAAGATGATAATATTCTGCAGCTAAATATATAAATATGTACATTTGATTGATGAAAATTAAATTTGAATATAAGTTAAAATAATTTTAAATTAGAAAAGTATCGCAGGATTACAAATCCAGC
>JBKCGI010000169.1:0-16865 GCA_046303515.1 Flavobacteriia bacterium
CTCTATGTTATCAACTTACTTCAATTCTTCCTATATGGATGCTAAAATTGATGAAATCAAAACTTTGATTGAACCACATGTAAGTGCCGACATTCATAAAATGTATACAACGCAAAATTTCCTAGACAATACAGATCAAAATATTACTGTTACTGGAGGCATGGGGAATCAAACAATTTATGGTCTGAAATCTTTTGTGAGTGAAAGAAATGCATACTTAACAGGAGTTTTAACATGCTCGAATGGAATTGATGAGAATGCAAAAACTAATTTAAACATTGCTCCAAATCCATTTGAAAATACCTTTGTAGTTTCATCTGAAATTTCTAATATTCAAATTGTAGATGTAGCTGGAAAACAAATCTCCTTTACAATCAAAAATATTGGGAATGGCTTACAACAAATTGAATTAATTGGTAATTCTGGTTACTATTTTATGAATTTCATTTACAACAATAAAAGTGAAAACATCAAATTAGTGAAACACAACTAATCTGTTTATAACAAAGCATAAAAAAACTCAGTAAGAAATTTACTGAGTTTTTTTTATGAATTTTATTTTGAATTAAGCATACATTTCTTGCTGAATTTGAGCAATTTTAGTATCTAATAAATAATCATCGTAAGGCATCATTTTGTCAATAACTCCATTTGGAGTCAATTCAATGATACGATTTGCAACCGTGTTTACCAACTCGTGGTCATGAGATGAGAAAATCAAATTACTGTTGTAATCAGACATTGCATTGTTTAATGCTGTAATAGATTCCAAATCTAAGTGATTCGTTGGTTCATCCATCATTAGTAAATTTGCTTTTGCTAACATCATTTTGGATAACATACATCTCACTTTTTCACCTCCAGAAAGCACTGTTGCACTTTTTAAAGCCTCTTCACCAGAGAATAACATTCTACCTAAAAATCCACGAATACTTACCTCTTCTTTTTCTTCGTCCGTTTGTGCATATTGACGCAACCAATCCATCAAAGGTAAATTATCTTCGAAATACTCATGGTTATCATTTGGCATGTAAGCCGTCGTGATGGTTGTACCGTATGTAAATTCTCCTGTGTCAGCTTGCATTCTTCCATTTAAAATCTCAAATAATGCCGTTACCGCAACTGAGTTTTTTGAAACAATCGCAACTTTATCACCTTTATTTAAAGTTATGGATAAATCTTTAAATAAAGTAACACCATCAACAGATTTACTTAGGTTTTCAATATGCAAAATTTGATTTCCTGCATCACGCTCCGTTTGAAAAGCGATTCCAGGATATTTTCTAGAAGAAGGTTGAATTTCATCCAAATCCAATTTATCCAATAATTTTCTTCTACTTGTTGCTTGTTTTGATTTGGAAGCATTTGCAGAGAATCGAGAAATAAAATCTTGTAGCTCTTTTTTCTTTTCTTCTGCTTTTTTGTTTTTATCAGCACGTTGACGAGAAGCCAATTGTGAAGATTGGTACCAGAAAGAGTAATTTCCCGAATAAATATTAATTTTACTGTAATCGATATCACAAATGTGAGAACAAACTGTATCTAAAAAGTGTCTGTCGTGAGATACAACAATCACAGTGTTTTTAAAGTCTAACAAGAAATCTTCCAACCAAGCTACAGTTTTCAAATCCAAGTCATTTGTAGGCTCATCCAAAATCAAAACATCTGGGTTACCAAATAAAGCTTGCGCTAGTAAAACACGTACTTTTTGATCATTTGCCAAATCAGCCATTGTCAAATAATGCTTAGATTCGTCAATTCCTAAGTTACTCAACAAACTTGCGGCATCAGTTTCAGCATTCCAACCTTCCATATCAGCAAATTCACCTTCTAATTCAGAAGCTTTCATTCCATCTGCTTCAGAGAAATCTTCCTTCATATATAAAGCATCCTTCTCAACCATGATATCAAACAAACGTTTGTGTCCCATGATAACAGTTTGTAATACTTGAATGTGGTCAAACTCAAAGTGGTCTTGTTTCAAAACCGCCATACGTTTTCCTGGTTCAAGCTCAACTCTTCCTTTCGTTGGATCTTGATCTCCTGTTAAAATTTTAAGAAAGGTAGATTTTCCTGCGCCATTGGCACCAATTACACCGTAGCAATTACCACCGACAAATTTTAAATTTACTTCATCAAATAAGGTACGTTTACCAAATTGAAGGGAAAGATTGTTAACTGAAATCATATTTTTATACTAATTTTTTCAATAAAGCAATTGAGAATACTTCACTATATGGGCGCAAAGATACGTATTTTTTGAGGATTGACAAAATTTTGTTTCCCGCGGATGCACGCAGATTTGATTCGCAGATTTCTGCAGATTTTTATATTGTTTTTTACTTCGATCCTAAAAGAAATAAATCAGGAAACAAATATATAGTCCCATAAAAGCCGGAAAAAAGAGGAAGTAAAATATAGAGAAAAATAAAGCAATTTTGCGGTAAGAAGATCTTTTCCAGTCTCTAACCATTGAATATTTATCATGCAAATCAATGAAAGTTCTTCTGAAAACAAGTTCTATTCCATAATATAAAACAGGAAAGAAAATCGTAAGTGAAATAAACAGGGTTCATTTATGGGTTTCAATAAAGTTATCAGGAAAATCAAAAAAATGACCAAGGGTAATGAGAATCAATGCCACCCACTCAGCAATGATTAAATAAGTCCATTTTTCTGCGACGGAAAATCTTCTTTCGTTGTTTAATAGTCTTGTTCTTTCTTGGTATTTCACAAAATTGAAATACATCAAATAGAAATGCCTTATTATAAACATTTTCTAAGTCTTTCTTTTTTTCTTCTTAGCTGCAGGAAACAAAATGTTATTCAATATCAAACGGTATCCAGGAGAGTTTGGATGTAAACTCAAATCTGTAGGTGGATCTCCTACACGGTGTTGATAATCTTCAGGATCGTGACCTCCATAGAAAGTCCACGTTCCCTGACCGTATTCACCGTGAATGTACTTTGCTGTTCCAAGAGCTTTATTTTCACCTAGAACAAGAACGCTAGGTTTAATCACATCTCTTTTAAAATCAGTAGTTTGCCCCATAAAACCATCAATAACAGTTGTGTGACATTGTGTTAACATAGTTGGCACAACATCCCATTTTGCTGAGAAATCAAATAAAGTAAATTTATCAGTGTTTTCAGGAATTCGGTGTAACTCAGTTCCATCAATATTGGAATATTCATACTGATATGGATCCTTCACTAATTTATAATTTCCAAAAGCTAATGTATTATTAAAATCCAATTGTTCTTGACAACTCGGATTCATCGCATCACCATCAAACATGCGCTCGCAAATATCCGTGTTGTGGGCTGATAGTGCGATGTCGTAACTATCCGTTCCACTGCACATCGTAAACAAAAAACCACCACCTACAACAAAGTTTTTAATATTGTTTGCCACAGCCAATTTCAATTGAGAAACCTTTTTAAATCCCATTCTTGATGCATCCGCTTCTGCGGTAGAAACTTGCTCTTTGTACCAAGGAAAATCTTTGTAGGAAGAATAAAATTTCCCATATTGACCTGTAAAATCTTCGTGATGTAGATGTAACCAATCGTATTTCGGTAAAACTCCCATGATTATTGCCGAATCGTAAATTTTGTCGTAGGGAATTTCTGCGTAATCCAGTACCATTGTAACCGCGTCATCCCAAGGCAAAGCTGTAGGAGGAGTATATACTGCGATTTTTGGTGCTTTTTCCAACTGAACGATTTCTTGATTCACCTCTGGATTAGCAATTTCGTTGCGAATTGCATTTGCTTGACCATCAGAAATAATTTCATACTTCACATTACGAATAATCAATTCTTCTTCAATTTTAGTCATATGAGGACACATAAATGAGCCTCCTCTATAATTCAATAACCATTCAATAACGACATCTTTTTCGAGCATCCAAAAAGCAATTCCATAAGCTTTCAAATGGTTATTTTGCTTTTCATCCATGGGAATCAAAATTTGTGAACTTCTACCCCAAAAGGCAAAGCACAAAAAGCAAAGCACTAATTTTATCTGTAACTTAGAATGGTGTATCTTCATAGGAATCGGTATCGAAATTATCTAGTTCATTTCCTTGATTTAATTTACTTCCAAAGGTTACTAAGTTTTCAGGTCTTGCGTCAAAATTTTGGTTGGCATTCATGGCTGAACTCATAGTTGTAAATTCTTCATCTGCACCATAAGAATCGATGTTATCGAAACGCGCATATTGACCAATAAATTTCAAACGAACCGTATCCAAAGCTCCATTTCTATGTTTTGCTACAATAATCTCGCCAACTCCTGCATTTGATTCTCCCGTTTCACTTTCTGTTAAACCATAATATTCAGGACGATAGATAAATGACACAATATCAGCATCTTGCTCAATCGCTCCAGATTCACGTAAATCTGAAAGCATTGGTCTTTTATCTCCTCCACGTGATTCAACGGAACGACTCAACTGAGAAAGAGCAATTACTGGAATATTTAATTCTTTTGCAATCTCTTTAATCGAACGAGAGATGGTTGAAATTTCTTGTTCACGATTCCCAGCACCTTTTGTTCCTCCAGCTGTCATCAATTGCAAATAATCAATGATTACCATTTCAATGTTGTGCATCATTTTCAGACGACGACATTTCGCACGCAAGTCAAAAACACTAATTCCTGGCGTATCATCTATGTAAATTGGAGCAGTTGAAAGTTTATTTATTCTTGCATGTAACTGAATAAATTCATCTTCTCGTAAATCTCCTTTTCTTAATTTTTCGGCACTAATTCGAGACTCACTAGAGATCAAACGTTTTACCAATTGGACAGAAGACATCTCTAATGAGAAAATTGCAACTCCCATATTGTGATCTACAGCTGTATTTCTAGCCATGGAAAGTACAAAAGCAGTTTTACCCATGGCAGGACGAGCTGCAATTACAATCATATCAGATCGTTGCCATCCAGAAGTTAATTTATCTAATTCTCTAAAACCAGTTGGAACACCCGAAATACCATCGCTGTTTTTACTTGCAATTTCGATTTCTTGAATCGCCTGTTTCACAACGTTTTGCATGCTATCAACATTTTTTTTCATGTTGTTTTCTGCAATTTTAAACAAATCTGATTCTGCTTTATTTAGCAATTCAAAAACATCCGTAGTTTCTTCATAAGCATCCTTCAAAACTTCAGAACACATGCGAATCATTTCACGTTGGATATGTTTTTGCGAAATTACACGAGCATAATATTCAATATGCGCAGCAGAAGCAATTCTATTTGTCAATTGTGAAATGTAAACTGCTCCACCAGCTAATTCTAATTCGCCATCTTTTTTCAACTTATTGATTACTGTCAATAAATCGATTGGACTAGAACTTCCAAACAATTCTACAATTGCCTTAAAAATGTAATAATGTTTTGGATCATAAAAACTATTTGCTGTGAGTATGTCAATGGTCTCATTCACAGCATTTTTTTCCAGCATCATTGCTCCCAAAACAGCTTGTTCTAAATCAATTGCTTGCGGTGGAACTTTACCAAATTCGCCAATTAAATTAGATGTTGTGTTTCGTAAACGTTGAACAGGATTTTTTTTATTTTCACTTACATTGTCCATAGGAACAAAATTACAATCTTATTTGGGTTTAAAAAAATATTTCACGTGAAAAAATCACAATGTTGAAAAGTATTTGCCTAGCTAGATTTCTCCTCTGAAAGGACATTATCCTTTCTTTTCAGGGTCCATCTCAACAAGAAAAAGGCTAAAATTCCAACAAATCCGCAAACAAAAAATGATATTCCATAATTCAATGCGGGTGTTGGTTTTACCTTAGTCGCGGCATAATAAATCCAGGTAAAAAATAAAGGAGAAACAATTTCAGCTAAACTCATTAGACTGGTAAAAATACCTTGAAGCTCGCCTTGTTCATTTTGAGCAGTTTGTTTTGATACAATGGATCGAATAGCCGGATCGATGATTCCAGCCAAGGCATATGGAAAAATAATCACATACATCATCCAACCGTAGGGCAAAATACCGATTACAGAAGTAGACACAATTAGTGCGATTAATCCTAAAGTAGCTGTCCCTTTTTCCCCTAATTTCTTGACAAAAACGCCAGATAACCCGCCTTGAACGATTCCAAAAGCAACTCCAACAACAGCTAGCGAAATCCCAATATCTTTTGGGGTCCAAGCAAAACGATGCATAGTGTAAAAATTCCAAAGTGAATGAATCGCTATGTTTGCGAAAATCACTAAAAATATGACAACGAATAAATATTTATTCTTCTCAAATTTTTTCATTTGTTTTATGGCACCTAATGGATTTGCCCGCCTCCATTCAAATTTTCTTCTTTTATCAACGGGAAGTGATTCTTTCAACACAAAAAATCCGTACAGAAAATTAAGTAAGGAAAAACACGAAGCTACTAAAAATGGAGCACGCGAACCAAAATCACTAAGCAACCCCCCAATCGCTGGTCCGATAACAAAACCAATTCCAAAGGCCGCACCAATCATTCCGAAATTCTTGGCTCTATTTTCATCAGTTGAAATGTCAGCTATGTATGCTGCCGCACTTGTAAAACTTGCCCCAAAAATGCCAGCTATTGCTCTACCTAACACCAACCAGAATAAACTTGGAGCAAAATACATCACAATATAATCCAAGCCCATGCCAAGAACAGACATTAAAAGTATTGGTCTTCTGCCGAAACGATCACTTAAATTACCAACCATTGGAGAGAATAAAAATTGCATCAAGGCATAAATCCCCATGACGGAACCATAATAAATGGTAGCTTTTTCAACAGGAACATGAGCCGTTTCAGAAATCAAACTTGGAAAACTTGGAATTATGATACCAATTCCGATTGAATCGATGCAAATTGTAATTAAAACAAATATGAGTGCGTTTTTTATCAAAATATAATTTATTAGTGACAAAAATAACAAATTGATTTTTGTGAACAGGTAAATTCCTCCAAAAAAAGTAATAAATTGACATTTGTCTTTATTTTTAATCATTTTAAATTACAAATTACGTAATATGTCGTAGTTTTTATTTCTTCAAAGTATTTAACTTTGTCAAAAAATAAAACTTATGAAATATTGGAAACAAATTACAGCGCTTACTTTATTTTCGTGTTTTGCTCACGGGCAATCACTGACATATAAGGTAATTAAGGACACTCCTGATGATTTCGCAAATTATTGGGTAAATGTTGGATTATTTGACATGGGATTCGCAACGGAAAACCCTGGCTATGGATTGTTAGGTGCAAGTTTAAACACTGTCGTGCACTATAAAAACAAGTTTGGAGGAGAAATAACTTACAGAAAATACTACATTTCTCTTGCGGAAAACGAAGATAAGGGTACACAGTTTGAAATTGGTGGCTTTTACAATTTATTTTCGAAGCAAAAATCCAAAAATCAGAAAGTAATACTTTCTCAAAAATCAAATGGGAAATCTACAACAACTGTTTCAATGAAAGTGCCAGCTACAATTCAGAGAGCATTTGGCGTTAGAGCAGGATTTAATTCTTTGACAGAAGGTTTAGATGCGGATAGCACAATACATGGTGTACAAGGTTCATTTACTTCGAAATCAGCAGGTTTATATGCTGGAGTTTTAATGACAACATCTGTTAACGTTAAATCACATACATCAGAATATGGTATCAAAGGAGCAGGTTTTGTAAGAAGAAATTACTTAGACATTCTCTTTAACCCGATAAACCCACTTTTTGTTGGAGATGTTAAATATACTGGGAATGCTAAATTAGGAGCACTAGGTTTTCGTCTTGGTATTGAATTCTTAAAAGCTGAACCGAAAAAAGTACAGGGAAGTGCAATTTATCAAAAATTCGAAATTGGATCAAGACCAATTGATGGATATTATGCAATGTATTCGCTTGGATTTAACTTTAAGCGAAAAGTAAAATCAATGAGCTCGTTTGTAGTTGTAAGAGAAAAAGAATAAATCCGAAACTAAAAATACACTAAAAAATTAAAAAAATATTAGTCATGAAAAAATTAGCATTAGGGTTTTTATGTCTGTTTGGACTGAGCCCGATTTTAAATAGTCAATTAGAGAATTTAGGAACATTAATTAACTCTTCCTACAGTGATTTCTCTCCATTAGTAACTCCTGATGGAAGTAAAATGTTCTTCATCCGTTCAAACCACCCAGAAAATACACTTGTTGGAGAAACACAAGATGTTTGGTGGGTGCGTTTAACAAATGATAGTGTTACAACCCAAGCAAAACATTTAGGTTTTCCATTCAACACTATTGAGTATAACAGTATTGAGTTTCAGTCTGCGGATGGTAACTTGAGAATTATCAAAGGTGTGTATGATAAATTTGGTCAATACAAGAAAAAAGGTTACTCTTTCACAACTTTGACTGCTGAAGGTTGGTCAGACCCAACTCCAATGGTTATCAAGAAATATGATAAAATGGCAAAAGGTCGTTATGTGCATTTTTGTATGGCTCCTTCTGGAAATGTAATTATCCTTTCGTTTTCTGAAGTTAGAAGATCTGAAACTACAGAATTATATGTTTGTAAAAGAATCACTGACAAAAAATGGACAAAACCAGTGAAAATGACTGGAACAGTTGAAGGTGATTACGCTCCTTTTATTGCTGGAGATAATAAAACAATGTACTTTACATCAGATGGACGTGGAGGATTTGGAAGTAATGATATTTTTGTATCAAAAAGATTAGATGATACTTGGATGAATTGGTCAAAACCAGAAAACTTAGGTGCAGGAATTAACACACCAAACTTTGACGCTTATTTCTCAGTTTCTCCAACAGGAAGATATGCATTTATCGTGAACTCTTCATCTGGAAGTAGTGATGTTTACCGTATTCCTTTATTTTCTAAAGATACTACGAAACAAGCTGTAATTGTTGAAGCTGCAAAACCAGACCCAGTAATTGTTGTTGAAGGTACAGTTTATGATGCTGAAACAAACAAACCTCTTGGAGCAACATTGGAATATATTAATTTAGGAAATAACAATACAGAAGGTGTTGCTCGTTCATCAGTGATTGACGGTGGTTACAAAGTTGTATTGCCTTACGGTTCTAATTATTCAATTGGTGCAAAATTACAAGGTTACTACTCAGAAGATGTTAACTTAGATTTATCTTCAGTTGGAGAATTTGCCGTAATCAAAAAGGATATTTTACTTCGTCCAATAAAAGCTGATGCAGTAATTCGTTTGAATAACATTTTCTTTGAAACAGCAAAAGCAACATTATTGCCAACTTCTACAAATGAGTTAGATAGATTAGTTGCAATTTTAAATGACAACGGTGGAATGGTAATTGAAATTCGTGGACATACGGATAATCAAGGTGGAACTGCTTTAAACCAAACATTATCTGAAAATCGTGCTAAAGCGGTTGTTGACTATTTAGTTTCTAAAGGAATTGATGCTAAGAGATTAACTTCTAAAGGTTTTGGGGAAACTGCACCAACAGCTACTAATGACACGAAAGAAGGACGTCAAATCAACAGAAGAGTTGAGTTTAAAATCATCTCAGTTAAATAAAAACCAATTCACAGAAATACAAAATCATATAGCCGACTATCAAGAAGTGTAATTTAATTAGAATGAAGTTAGTGTAATTTCTTTTAGTTGGCTTTATAAGTTTTAGTCCGAAATTGAGCAATCAGTTTCGGATTTTTTCATTACAAGGAAAGTATAAATTTTTGAGTTTTTCTTACGGAGTTGACAATGAAACCGGTAAAATTTTACCGTTAAAGAATTTATTTCCATTGCATGCAAAATCATAGATGTAGTTTGCCATTTCTCCTGCAGAAAGAGGTGCTTCATAACCAGGAAAAGCTTCGTTCAACATTTCAGTTTGTACCGCCCCTAAGCACAAGCAATTCATCTTAATTTTTGTTTCTTTAAATTCTTCAGCAAATAATTCCGTAAAACTAACCAAGGCAGCTTTAGATGTTGAATAGGCACTCAAACCAGCAAATTTAACCGAACCTTGGAATCCACCCATTGAACTGATATTAACGATGTGTCCTCCAGCTTCTTGCATTTTAGGAACAGCGGCTTGAACCGTTTGCATCACACCAATTGCATTTACTTGGTAACAGTTTTTTATATCTTCAGGGGTCAAATTTAAAAATGGCTTATTGACTAATTTTCCCGCATTATTAATTAAGATATCAACTTGGTCAATTGTTTTGAAGATACTTTCTGCATTTTCTCTCACATGTTCACCTTCCAAATCAAATTCGTGGAGGAAAACATTTTTACACGTCAAAAACTCTTTTAGTGGACTTAAATTTCTCGTTAAAACAAGTACATTATTTTCTGTATTCCGAGCAAATTGAGCAAGTAATTCTCTACCAATGCCCCTACTTGCTCCAACAATTACAATGGTTTTAGACATCATAAGTAATAACTAATTTTTCACTCGCTGGATGGGCTTGACAAGTTAAAATATATCCATCAGCAACTTCTTGATCTGTTAATGAATAATTTAAAGTCATTGAAGCTTTTCCTTCTAAAACTTTTGCCTTGCAGGTACAACACACACCACCACGACAAGAATAAGGTGCATCGTAACCTTTATTGGTTACGTGATCCAAAATAGATTTCCCTTTCGCATCTAATTCAAAATCAACTTTTTCTTCATCAATTATAACCGTTACAGAACTTTTACCTGAAAAATTAGAAACAGGAGTTTCATTAGATTTCATTAAAACAGGAACCGTAAACAACTCAAAATGAATCTTTTCTTTTGGTACACCGAACAAACTTAGTACTTCTTTTGCATTTAAAATCAATTCCTCAGGTCCGCACAAGAAAAATCCATCTGCTTTTAACAAATCTAAATTTTCTTTAACAATTTCAGAAATTTTTTCCTTTGTTACTCGTCCATTTTCAAAACCGTCTTTTGTTTCCTGCGAAAGAAAATGTCTCGTATGTGTGTTACTTAACTGACTTAATTCAGACTTAAAAATGATGCTACTTTCAGTTCTATTCCCATAAAACAAGGACATTTTTCCTCCAATATTTTCTATTTTTTTTGCAATGGCCAAAATCGGAGTAATTCCACTACCTGCTGCAAAGGCTACAATTGTTTTATCACTGTCATTCAACTTGAAATTTCCTTCTGGCTCAGAAACCTCAATTTTCTCTCCAGCTTGTAAGATTTCATTTGCCCACTTAGAAACTTTTCCATCTTTCACAGCCTTAACAGCAATCGCTAAATCTTCATTTTCACCTGAACAAATCGAATACGAACGTCTTTCTTCATTTCCGTTTAACTTTATACATAAATTTACATATTGACCTGGTATAAATTTGTATTTTGAAGTCAATTCTGCAGGAATATCAAAACTTATTTTCACTGTATCTGCAGTAACTTTATCAATGTTTTTGATTGTAATTTGATGATATCCTTTATGATGAACGCTTGTTACCTCAGGTTTTTCTTCTTTTTTGAATATCTTATTGAAAAGTCCCATAATTTATTTTTTTGTGCAAAGATAATTATAATGTATTAAACTCTTGAAAGTAGTTTTTGTTCGAGTGAAGGCTCGTAAGTTATTTTTTCAACCAACCCCTTCTTCTAAAATAAAATAAAAGAATTATCGATAAAACCGCCATCGCTAAAATGGTTAAAAAATAACCGTACTTTGTTTTTAATTCAGGCATATTTTCAAAATTCATTCCGTAAACTCCAACTATAAAAGTCAAGGGAATAAAAATGGAACTCATTATGGTCAACAATTTCATAATTTCATTCATTTTTTGACCTTGGATAGCATAATATAAATTCGCCATACCATCTAAAATTTGTTTGTTAGCATCTATTTCTTCTAAAACTGTCAAACAATTGTCTTTCAAGTTAGAAAAATAATAGTGATTTTCCTTTTCAATAAACTGACTTTCAGATTTATCCAATTGAGAAGTGATTTCTTTCAAAGGAAAAACAACTTTTCTTAATTCAATTAATTTTCTTTTTTCGTTTTCAATATGTTTTAAATTATCACTGCTTGTATTTTTGACAATTTTCCGTTCAATTTTTTGAATATTGTCACTAATATTATCTAAGACCTCGAAATAATTATCAGTAATCGCCTCTAATAATCTGAAAAGCAAAAAGTCCGAACCTTTCAACCTAATTTTTCCTTTTTTCTTTTCTATTCTTTCCCTTACGGTTGGAAAATGATCAGAACTTTTTTCTTGAAATGAAATTAAAAATTCTTCACCCAAGATAAAAGTTATTTTTTCTTTGTGCAATATTGCGTTTGAATTTTCGCTATGAACCAAGGCTGAACTAACTGAAAAAAAAAGGTAATTCGGATACTCTTCTAATTTTGGACGTTTCAATTCACTATAAATATCTTCTATTGAAAGTTTGTCAATTTTTAAGGCATCACATAATTTCTCAATACTTACGCGATCAGTTAAGTCGTGAAAATTCAACCAATGAATGCGTTCATCTTTATTTTTCAAAATTTCTTCTGTAACAAAATTTTCAGAATAATATTTTGGCGTATTTTTAGTCAACATAAAGCTATCATTATTGTAATGATAAAGTTGACAAGTATGTTTATTTTCTTCAGTCATAATTTTACTTTAACAGTTGACTAATTTTAGATTGTTGGTGTAAAAAATTATTCCGCTTACATTTTCAAATCCCATTTCTGACAAGGTGTTGCAATAAGTTCTAAGTTGCTTCGCGTATTTTGGATTTTCCAAACCTGTTTTATAATCCAAAATGATGGTTTCATTGTTCTTACGAATAATTAAATCTGGTCTTTTACTTTCATTCTCAGACAACATGATGTCTTGTTCTCGTAAAATTTCTATTGCCACCTCAAACAAGCTTTGGTATTCTACATAACTCAAAATTTGCCTTGCCTGGACTAAAATTTTCTCCTCAAAATCACGCTCAATTTTTCCCTTTAAAACTAATTCTTGAATTAATTTTTCAAGTTCATTATTTTCAATTGTTAGAGCTAACACTTCATGCAATTGATTTCCGAAACGGCGCTGTTCACTTATTGCATCTTGACCAATTACTTCATTATTTTGCAAGGAAATCTCAGGAAACCACAAATGATCTTTGGATTCTTTGGGGAAAAATTTACTGTCAGCTATTAAACTAACAACTTTTTCCTCCTTATTACTTTTGTTTCCGCTTTCAAAAACAATTTTTGCATCATCTGACTGCGTGAAGTCTTTTAGAACATTGTGAATTATTTTTTGAAATTCCTTAGCTTTTTTGGTCGAGACATTTCGAATATACAATCTGTCTTCTGGGCGCGTAAACATTACGTAATTCAAATTAACCTTGTCCAAGGTTGCTTGATTATACTCCAATTTATGTTTGTCAGCAATGGCTTTTATTTTAGAGTTTTTAGACAGTGAAGTATAATAAACAAATTTTTCGTCTTGAATTAAAAACTTGGCTTGATTTTGCAAAATCGACCAATTTAGTGATGGAATCATGACAATTGTAAACTCCAAACCTTTTGATTTGTGACCAGTCATAATTTTGATTGCATCCTTGTTTTCAGGAATTACAACTGGAGTTTTATGTCCATCTTTTTCGTAAAACTCGATGAATAAATTAAGCGCTGGACCGTAATTTTGATCGAAAAGGAAAACATAGTCAGAAAATTGATGCAAATAAGGTGAAGCAAATTCGTCAAATCCAAACAAAACAAATGCTTTTTGCACCAATTGATACAAATTTTCGAAGTGGAAAAAGAAATTTTCTTCACTTTGAAATTCATCTTTCAAAAATTGTGAAGCATCAAAAATGTAAAATGACTTTTCTTCCTTTTCAATTTTTTTCCAGTATTTTTTTAGACTTTCAATCGCATTATGCGTTTTGTAATCGAAATACATTTCAGAAAACTTCCTAGCTTCTGCGTCCGAAGATGGATTGTTGCGCCATTTGATGAATTGCACCATCAATTTTACTTGAATGTCTCCTCCTAACAACAAACTATCTGTCGAAACAACCGTTAAACCTTTCGAAATCAAATAATTTGCATATGAATTACAAGTGGTTTTTGTATAATCTAAAATACAAATATCGCCATAATCATATCCTGAGGCTAAACATTCATTAATCCAAGATAGTAAAAATGGATATTCACTTTCTAAAACTTCTTCCTCGTCATCTTCGCTTGAATATTCGCTGGATTTAGATTCACTTAATTCTGATTCAAAATAAACGTATCCCCCATCTTTAGCTTTTGGATTTTGTTTAATATCTGTGTAAAATTGGCCTATAATATCTGGATGAGCATTTTTAAAAACTTCAAAAAATCGATTATTGAATTCAACAATTTCCTTTTTTGATCGCCAATTATCTGCTAATGGCTCCATTTTTCCCATTTGATCAAAAAAATGTGAACTTTCAGCTAATTTACTGTCGTTTTCGGGATTGTAAATTTTAGGTAGCGTGACAAATTGTTCTGCCAAACCATTTTTAAATCTATAAATGGATTGCTTTGGATCGCCAACAATTAAGTTTGTTTGTGCCTTCCCTAAAGATTCGTGTACCAAAGGAATTAAATTAATCCACTGTAAACGAGATGTATCTTGAAATTCATCCAACAAAAAATGTTTGTAGCGATTGCCTATTCGCTCGTAAATGTAAGGTGCATATTCATCTTTCAATAAATCGGAAATCAATTTATTAAACTCTGAAATCAATACGATATTTTCGCTTTTTTTGAAGCTTTGCAGTTCTTTTGCAATGATTTGAATAATAGCAATGAAAAAATACTGACTCAAAAACTTAGTTAATTGTTCTACATAAACACTGTTTTCAATGTAAAACCGCACAAATTCTAGTCCCTTGCTTTTTATTTCTTCTGGGAAGGCTTTGTTTTTTGGATCTTCCAAAAATGCGTTGTAAATGGTGTTGCTAAAATAGTATCCACTGTCGGAAGGTTTACTGTCAAAAATGTTTTTTAATTTTTCGAAAGCCTTTTCTGTTGTAGAAGCACCTGGGAACTTAGAAGTATCATGTGAGAAAAAAACGCGATGCAATTCACTTGCCTTATCTTGAATTTCTTTCTTGATTTTTCGCAGATTCGTTTTTAGTTCGTCGTATCGTTTCAAACTGAAATCTTGCTCCAAAATGGAGGCAATTATTTCAAGATTTTGTTCTTTTAAGAGAATCGCAACAAATTCATTCAAATCTTTTTTGAAATCCCATTTCCCCTCTTCCTCAAAGCGTTCGTGGGATAATTTTAAGGCAATTTCGGTTAAACTATCTTTGTGTTCTCCATTGATTTCCCCGTAAATTTGATCTACAAGTTGACTTAAAATTTCTTGTTCATTCGTAGTCGTTTGAAAGTCGTTGTTTATATTCAAATCTCTTGAAAATGAACGAATTAATCGCAAGTTAAATTTATCAATCGTTAGGACTGAAAAGTTCTCGTATTGGTGTAAAATATGTTTCAGCACCAAGGCGGAACGGAATTTTATTTTTTCTGGAGGAATATTTAGCTTTTCAGAAATATCTTTTAAAAAATTGGCTGCTTTTTTGTCTTCAGGATTTTTAGAACTCAACAAATTTAAAGCATCAATAATCCGTGATTTCATTTCACGTGCTGCTTTGTTGGTGAAGGTCATCGCTATGATGGAACTAAATATCTCGGGATGTTCTTCTTCGTTTAAGATTAGTTTCAAATAGGTTAAAACCAAATTGTAAGTTTTTCCACTACCAGCAGAAGCACTCAATATTTTTAATGGTTTTTCTTGATTTGAAATCATAATTGTAAAGGTAAAAATAATTTTGAAATGAACTAAATAAATCACTCCGACAGGGTGGTAACTCTGTCAGGGTCAAAAAAGGGTTACATAACCGTTAAGTAACTTTTTTGTTACTGAAATTCAGTTTCTTACAAAATTCTGCGCCTGTAAAAATGTAAAGCTTGATGAAATTGAATTTTTAGAACCCACCTTTAAACAAAAGCGAAAAAGCGAAAGCTATTTTGGCTTGTATTGAAAAGCAACAACTTTGAAGCAACTTGAAATGAAAGCAGGAATACGCAGCCTAAACTTTAAATGGAAGCCGGTGAATAATTGATTTCCCCAGAGTAATACCGTCAGCATACTGCAACTCCGTTCCGATGGAAACACCACGTGACAAACAGGTTACCTCCACCTCAAATGCCTGAATTTTTTTGTATAAATAATAATTTGTAGTGTCGCCTTCCATCGTTGCACTGAGAGCAAAAATTACTTCCTTCACATTTCCCAACTCGATTTTTGAAATCAAAGATGCGATGTTCAAATCATTTGGTCCAATTCCGTCCATTGGAGAAATAATTCCACCCAAAATGTGATAAATTCCATTAAAAGAAACGGTTTCTTCGATGGCAATTACGTCTCGAATGTCTTCAACTACACAAATTATTGCGTGATTTCTTGCAGGGTTTGAACAAATGGAACACAATTCAACATCCGAAATATTTCCACAAGAAGTACATTTTTTGATATTGTTTTTCAAATCAATGAAAACTTGAGCAAATTGTTCAATCACTTCTGGTTTTTGTTTCAATAAATGGATAGCTAAACGGAGGGCAGTTCGCTTACCAACGCCAGGTAAAATGGCAAGTTGATCGACTGCTTGTTCTAGGTATTTAGAGGGGATTTTCACAGTTCAAATTTACATATATTGTGCTAAAAAGCATAATTTTTACTAATTTTGTCGCATGAATGATTTTGAAATCATAAAATTTTCATTTGCAGGACTTACACTTCAAGAGCCAATGGCTTTGATTACCAACTGGTTAGTTGCTGTTTTCTGCTTTTTTGTGGTCTTAAAAATAAAATGGAGTGATTCCGAATC
>JBKCGI010000170.1:0-10116 GCA_046303515.1 Flavobacteriia bacterium
TTTAATGCAGAAGAATTAACTTTACAGCCTGGAGAGTGGGTTACTTTAGCAGCAAAAGCTGTTGTTAATACACCATCTTACGTTACAGGGGCAATAAATACAAGGGAAGATATATAAGTCAAGGATATTGACGGCAAGTGCGAACAATTTAGTAGCTAAGATTAGTTATAGATTTATTAAAGTTAAAGAATAATTTTTATATTTGTAACATGAAAAATCCAAGAAAGAAAATAAAAGACATTGAAATCATAAAAAGATTTAGAACTGAAAGCCCCGAGTTCTTTAAAAAGGTTCAATGGTTAGGGGGTATTTTAGGTTCTATTGGAACTTTACTTGTAGCAACACCATTAGGTGCGCCAATGATTACTGCGGGGGGAATTATGTTATTGTTAGGTAAACTACCAAACAAAGGAATGAGTGTTGAGGAAGCTAAAAAGCTATTGGAGGAATCAGAAAAATTGAGAATCGAATTAGAAACACTTAAATCCTCTTTGAAATAATGGTTGGGAATGTTGATTTAATATTGATAATGAAAAAGACTTTAGTTTATTGCGCAACAGCTTTATCTGCTTTTCTCGCACCAATTGAAGGTGCTTTATGGTTTGTTGTAGCTTTAGTTGTAGCAGATACGATTACAGGAATAATGAAGGCGGGAAAAGATAATGTTTCAAACATACAATCTAAGAAAGCTTTCCCAATGATACCAAAACTTATGTTTTATTGCATATTGGTAATATTGGCTCACGCTGTTTCAATAACGGTAGATAAACAAATCCCTTGGGTAAAATTAGCTTTGATTGGTATTTCTTGGATTGAAGTAAAAAGCATTGATGAGAACTTTAAAGTATTATTTGGATTTTCATTCTTGGATAAATGTTTAGAAGCGGGGAAAAAGATTTCAGAAATTAAAAGAAAATAAGCTATGAATACAGACTTAATTCAAACAGGAGACTTACTTCATTGTGAAGGAAATGGAATCATTGCCAAAGGAATAAAACTATTCACTAAATCAAAAGTAACGCATACTGCTGTTGCTATTCGCATTTGGGGGCAATTGTTCATTATGGATGCCCAAAATGAAGGTGTATTTCCAAGACCATTTAACGCTTGGATGAGAAAGTACAATTATAAGTTTACTGTTTCAAGAAGTCCTTTTCATATTCACGAAGAAAACTTTGCAAAAAGAATGATGACAATGTGCGGTAGTCCGTATGATAGAGATTTGTTTTTAAAAGGTTATCCAAAAGAAATCATCTTAAAAAGAAATTTGGAAGATTCATTTGAAGGAAACGGAAAGTTTATTTGTTCAGAGTTTGCGATGTGGTGTCATGGTGTTCCACAGCCATTCAGATACACTCCAAAAGAAATTGTTGAATATTGTGATAATCACGATTGGAAAACGATTGATATAATGTAATTTATAAAGCATCAATGGTGGTGCTTTAAAAACAGATGTTCAGATGAAGATAGCAATATCTATAAAAAACTACGAGCGTAAATATATGCTTATTAATTTGTTGTCAGAAGTCAATAAATTTATCCAAAATAACCCCTCTCACGAAGTTTTAGTCTCTATATGGGATGATAAGTCTAATTTCTCCGAAAAGTTCTTAAATTCGCTTGCAGATAAGTATTCTGTAAATCAACCTGAAGAACATTTAGGAAAAGAAAAGCATTGGAAGTTATGGAACTTTAATTTGTACAATGATTCATTTAAAAAAGATGTTGATTTGTTTATTTATATTCCAAGTGATGCTTCCAAAGTTGATTTCGAGAAAATTATTTCTTTGGCGGAAAATTTTAAAGAAGAAGAATACGTTTTCAATATTTGTAATGACGGAAGAGCAAAGTGTTGGAATAGATTTGAGATGAAAAGAATTAATCAAGATTATTCACAAGTATTCTTTTCCGACTGTACTTTCTTTTCAAACTACAAAACATTAAATAAATTCGGTTGGTACATTAACGAAGTTCCATTATCAAGATTCACAAGAAAATCAATATCTTCTGGAGTTGGTCAACAATTTACTGAAAGATTAAATAAATTAGGTATAAAAATTTACCATCCAACTACTTCTTTATTTCATCATGGAGATCACGAAAGCTTAATGCACCCAGAGGAGAGGTTAAAGAATCCTTTAATGACTATTTCTGAATTAAAGATAGACAAACCTATTGTGATTGGTATGGCAACTTTTAAAGGTAGAGAAAAAGCATTAGAAAAATGTTTAGAATCGTTAAATAATCAAACTGTTAAATATGATTCATTATTTATTTATGATAACTCAAAAGAAAAGATTGATTTAACGGATAATGGAAAGTTTGAAGGTTTATCAAGAATTGATTCACCTTGTTATTATTTAAGTTGTGATGATGATTTGATTTACTCTCCAACATACATTGAAGATATGGTTAGGGCGGTAAAAACTTACAAATGTATCGTTACACATCACGGAAGAAAGTTAATAGGTTTAAATAAAAATTATTTTAGAGGTCATAACTCTTATGCTTGTTTAAGAACTTTAAAAAGAAGGTTATATATTGATGTTGCAGGAACTGGAGTAACAGCTTTCGATACTGAATATTTTTTTCCGGCGGAAATTTACAAATCAGAAAGAAAAAGAATGTCTGATTGTGTTTTCTCATTGGAAGCAGCAAAACAAAAAAAGAAAATAATTGTTTTACCTCACGAAAAGGGATATATAACACAACTCCCTATTGATGAAAAAACTTCATGTTTTGAAATGGAAAGAAGAAATCCTAAAATCCAAAATTCTATTGCGGATGAAATATACACATTAAAATATTTAAAATGATTATAGAAATTGGAACAAGTGATTTTAGAACTTTGGCGGGGAAAGAAGAAGGTATCTTTATTGAGCCAATAAAATATTACTTTGACAGACTTCCTCAATGTAATAAAGAGAATGTGGCAATAAGTAATATTGAAGGAGTAATAGATATTTATTACATTCCTGCTGATATAATTGAAAAGGAAAATCTACCTGACTATTTAAGAGGTTGTAATTCTGTAAACAGTATTCACCCAACGATAATAGATTTAGGATTATCAATTTACGCTGTACAGGAAACAGTAAAAGTGGTCCGAATAAAATCTATCATTGATAAATACAATGTAAAATCAATTGACTTACTAAAAGTTGATACTGAAGGTCATGATTGCGTTATACTGAACGATTTTTTAGATACGGTAGAAATCTTTCCAAAAGTAATTCAATTCGAAAATAACATACTTTCTGATAAAGCAGAAGTAAATGAAATGATTAAACGACTTTCGAGTATGTACACTTGTAGGCAGATAAAGTCTGATATGGTTTGTAAATTAAAATAAAATAGATATGCAAAAAACAAATGTAAAAGGTTATTCAAGTAACCAATTATTAGCAAGAGCGAGAGCAATTGAAGGATTCAAGGAAATCCCAAAGGGATATTGGCTATTATTCGTAAGAAGTAATGAAGATGAGTTTGATAAGTTTGATGACAAGGTTTATTTGTTTCAAGGTGTCAATTTTATTATGGTTACATCTTGCACTACAAATAAGGGCGGAAAAGGAACTGCTGTAGTAAAAAGCGATCAATGGATGTATGATGGTTTTATCAATGGATTACACAAAGGTAAAATGGAGTGCTTACGTCAGAACAAACCTTTTTATTTTTACAGAGATTTCAATAAGGATAAAAAAGCTGATGAAACAGGTGCTTTATCTTTCCAAAATATTCAAACACAATTCCACGGTTCAACTTACAACAAAGGAGTTAAAAAGATTCTTAGCCTTATCGGGCTTTGGTCGGAAGGATGCTTCGTATGTAATGTAAACGAAGATTACGAATTGATTATTCAGATGACAAGAAAGCAAAAAATTGTATCTGGCTGTTTATTAAAAGAATTTTAAATGAAAATAGGCATTATAATAACTGGATATAATTGTCAAGATTATGCAAAACAATGTATTGAATCTGCTTTAAATCAAACATACAAAGATATTAAAGTAATGGTGTACAATGATGCTTCAACAGATGATACAAAATCTATAATAGAAAACTATAAGGATAGTTGTGAGATTTTTAATTCTAAAACTAATAACGGAGCATTATATGGTAGGTATCACTTCGTTAATAAGACAGATTGCGATGTAGTTTGTTTCCTTGGGCTTGACGATATGTTAGCGAGTAATGCTATTCAGATAATTGCTAATGCTTATTCAGATGAAAAAATCCTATCCACGTATGGCAGTTGGGTTTCAATAACAGACGGAACAGCTTATATAGCACAACCTTATAGTGATGATGTTTTTTTTAACAAATCATTTAGACATACAGCATGGAAAGCAACTGCTTTAAATACATTTAAAACATCATTAATAAAGAAAGTTCCTAAAGATGTCCTTCTTGATATTGACGGTGAATTTTATAAAAACTGTACTGATTTGGCTTATTCATTTCCTTGCCTTGATATGATGAATAAAGAAAATGTAAAAGTAATTATTGATATTATATATTTATATCGAAGTCAGCATGAAAATACTACACTTAAAAGGTTTGGTAAGGCAAACAAATCAGAAATAAAAGAACGATTAAAACAAAAAAAAATAGTAACTTTGAATAAAAATATTACGATATGGAAATAAAAGTAGAAATTGAAAACGAAAAAGAAGAAATGGATATGACTTCTGAAATCGGAAAAATTAGAGATGTAGATATTAACAAAGCTCTAAATGGTTGGACATTATCTTATATGTTAATGGAAAAAGCACCAGGTAAATCAAAAATGGAACATTGTGAATATATGCGCAAATCTGAAGTATTTAAAACTGAAGAAAGTGATGCTGCATTTGCAAGATTCCGTTCTTTAAAAGAAAAAGAAGAAAGTTCTTATTGGTAAGTAAACTCTAAGATCTAAAATAAAAAAAGCCACTCGATATTATTCAAGTGGCTTTTTTACGTTTCAATTATTATTTCTTTTGATTAGAACGGATCAGCTTCCTCATCTTCTTCAATATCCTCTAACTTATCTTCAATCGTTTTTTTCGGCGGAAGATTATCTACAGGAGTGTTTTGAATAAACTCTGGTGTTTTGATATTCTGTTCTCCAATTAACTCAACTATAGGGCAAATAACTTCTAAAGTTTTAGCTTTATAATCAATTGTAATTCTAAGACTTCTAATCTTACATAAATCATTTATGTTTTGAATAGAAACCATTGGAGAGTTCATACTTAAATCCTTCTTTAGCTTCGCTACATCAACTTTTTGAAGTTCACAGATACGATTGAATATCTCTACACGAGATTTTGCATCCGGAGTGCTAATAATAAGTTGTTTTGGTTTTTTTGTTTCCATTTGTAGTTAAATATCAGAAGGGAACGTCATCTTCATCATCTAAATCAGATGAAGAACCAGTTGTTTGTGCTGCCATTTGTTGTGGTTGAGCAGCAGGTTTAGTTTCTTGCTGAACTGAAGGAGCAGGAATGTTATCTAAACTTAACGTTTCATTTTTGTTTTGTAAAACAGTAAACGTATGATACTTTTGTCCTGGATTAGCTTTTGAAGCTATTTTACCATCCCATTGAATTTTACATAATGTTCCAACAGCAACATTTTTTACAAGTAACTCGTCTAATTGAGTTTTCCCCCAACAAGAAATATTGTCACCTTCTTTTACTTCTTCAGACAAATGAGATTTATCACCAACTGCTTTTAACTTAAAGTTATGTACAGTAAATTCTTTAGCGTTTTTACCTGTTCTAACTTCCATTCCAAGGTAATAACCAATCATAAATGATTTATCAGTTTTCTCACGAGGAATAGTTTCACCATCTGCGTTTTTCATTGTGCAAGGATCCCACATCGGATTCATCTTGTTTTCTACGACTTCAAAGCCATCATTTACTTCTGCCATTTTATTTTTGTTTTAAATTAATACTTAATTAAGGGTGTTTACGAATGTTTTTTCAAAAGGTTACATTATTTATTAAAAATAATCTTTTTTATCACCATTTGTAGCTTTATCGATATAATCAGCTTCATTTTTTGCTTTAGCAATCTTTTCTCTATGCTCAACAAGTTTTTGAGGATTACCAAATACAATTGACTTATCTCTGGCTGATACGTTTTCCATAACTTCTTGAGTAATCTTATTTCTGATACGAAGTTTAAATTCAACGAATAACTTTTCAAATTCAGCAAGTTCACGTTTAGAGTTTTTAAGAGCTGTAGCGGTGTTTCTATATTCAAGCTTTGCTAATTCTATTCCGCAATCAGAAAGTTTGTGTATAAGGTTCGTTAGGCACACTTCTTCGCCTGAATGATCAACAAGCAGATTACGTATCTTTAATTCGTTATGACTATTCATGCTTTAATTTTGAATTGTTTCTTTTCTTTTAATCTTTTGGAAGTTACTTCGATATTTTCTTGTACTACAGTAACTCGAATATTTATTCCAACTAATTCTAATAGGTCCAAGAATTTTTTCTGCGGGAAATTACGCATAGCTGTAGGATTTGGTTTATCAACGTAGTTAGCTTTAAAGATACTTGGTCTTATATTTACTAACATTGCCATTTTATAAACGTCTACACCAAGCTCTTTACACCTAAGAAAAAGTAAACGTCTTATTTCCCCGCTTGAAATTATTACATCGACATAATTAAAATTACCTTCATCCCATCGTATAAGATTAGGACTACGGTTATCTTTATTATTCTTCGTCATGTGATTTAATAACGTTCAATCGTTTAGTGAAAGAATCATAAGATTCATTGATTTTTAGCTTTGCAGGTTCTTTTGATTTATCACCAATAAGATACACCATTGTTACGTGACCTTCAATTTCAGCTTCTTCATCGAATGATTTGTGCCAAGGTCTTGCAGATTTTATTTCATCTACACGAATGGTTTCTAAAACGATTTTTGTTTCGTTTCTAACTTCCTGCTTAGTAAGTGGATTCCTTACTGTTGTGCCATCGCTTGTTCTTTTTTGAACTACTGATATTTTCTTTACTTCAATGTGCATTTGCATAATCTTCTGATTCTATTATTTCGACTACGAAGATAATAAAAAAGTTTTTAACTACGATATTTTATTTCAAGATACTTTGCAATTAAAGCAGCATCGATTAATCCATCGTGAGGAACAGAGCTTCTTACTGTGGCTAAAAAAGATTCATTTGGAAATAATCTTCGGGCGGAAAGAAGTGATGTTGCCTTAGTATCATTTTTACCAGTTGATTTCTTTTGAATTGGAACTCCTTCCCAACAAACCTTCTGCCATGTTTTAGGTGCTACTTTTTGATATGTAGCTTTCATACCTACAAGAAGTCCTTCATAATGACCTTTATTTTCCCCGAAAGAAAAATTAGCCTTGGCAGAAACACCTTGCAAAGAAGTTACATCTTCAATTGCTACAATATGCTTTTCTTTTGTGTTCTCTTGAAGTATTTTAAACATTGTGAGTAAATCTACTTCTTTTCCAATTAAAGGTATTGTATGGAGAGTTAATGAGCCATCTTCATTTATGATTGCTATACCTCCAGACTTGCCTACGTCAATCCCGATTATCTTCATCTTACAATAATTTTATGTCCTTTGTACTTTTTAACTTTTCCGCCGAAAGATTCGCATAATTCTTTGTAAAGCTTTTTTGATAGGTAGATATCTAATACTTCTGACTTACTATCTTTGAATACGCTTAGATAATTCTCAATAGAATCGCAAACGGTAATTTCGCCTTCAGTCTTTTCATTGATACATAACTCTCTATTTGTTGAAATACTACAGATAGGATTATCACCTAAATTCATTTCTTTAATGCTTTGTCTTAGTTGTTTAAATGAATCTAAAGCTAATTCTTCAAAGTCAATTGGTTTAAAAGCGTTTTCTTTATTCCATCCTTCTCCAAAAGCAATTGGGAATGTAGCTTCATAATCCAAATAACCATCTTCAAACATTAAGCGTATTGCTTTATCTGTAAAAAACTTTTTAAGTTCATTATTTGAAACCTTTGTATTTTTACAGAAGAATGTTGGTTGACGTTTCACAGTTACGCATTTTTCATCCCCAGAAAGTTCTTCTATTCGTTTCGATAGGGAATCTTTATCGAATAACGGTTTTCTATCTGGAAAAGGCTTAATCAATTCATCGATACCACTCAAAGTTCCTTCAATTGGATTCTTTTTCTTTTTCGGCGGGAAAACGTTCTCAAGTAATTCGCAACATTCAATTATTGATAAATTAGTCTTAAACTCCATTCCTTTTTTAAATCCTTTTATCTTAACTCTTGTAGCTAAACTAAGTAAGCTTCTATCAGCTAATCCAATCCAATTAAAACCATCTGGCATCCTTTTATCTTTCACTTTGAAAGAAAAAAGGTATAATTTATTTCCCATCTTTATTTCTTTTTAAATAGCTCTTTAAAATAGCTGTATAGTTAATTAAATCATCAAGAGTATCTTCAATAGCTTCATCTTTTACTTGAGCTTCTTTTTCAAGTAAAGTTGAAATGCGAGATACTTTATCCATCATGCGTACCATTATTCCTTTTGGTATTGATACACCTACTATTTCTGAATTAGAAAAGTTTTGAAAAGGATTTGAATCTTTCCCGCCGTAATCTGAATTTTTTCGTGTTGCTACTTCTAAGCATTTGGAAAATGTTTCTTGCATATCTTGAAGTAAGACGTTTGGAGTGTGCCTTAATGGTTCATTTGGCTTTAATTGTACTTCTAAAGGTGAAATATCTATCAATGTAAAAATATCGTTTTCTGAAACACAAATAGGAGCTAACATATCATCTAAATCATCTGTCCAATGTAGATGTATATTGTTATGTACATTTGGAAGGCAATATAAATATTTGCCTTTTAAATCAAGCTCTCTTTTTACTAAAAGTGAAGGGTGAATTATATTTCCAACATCTAAAATTCTAAACAACTTCTCATAATCTCCTTTAAATTTAATAACTACGATTGCTTTTACGAAATCATTTACTGTAAATCTTTTTTCTGACATAATTAATCAATTTTATAGTATTCTACGCAACCTTGCTCAAAAAGTTTCAAATGTTCTTCATATTCTTCAATTAAATTTTCTTTAAGGCGGAAAACGTGTTCCCATAAAGGATTATCTTTAATCGTATATTGCTTGTATTCCCATATTTCATGTTCAGTAAATTCTTTAAGAACAATATTTTTATGGTAATACTTAAACATAGGATATTTACCTTTTCCTTTAGGTAGTACATGAGAGAAATACCATGCTCTTGCGTTTTCATTATCTGAAAGAACTTTACCTGTTACAAAAGAAACTCTTTCATGAGGAAGTTTTGATTCCCAAAGTTCTTGGAATATGTCACTTTCTTTTGGTTCTCCCGCCGTTTTTTTGGCGGAAACCTTAGATACGTATTTGGCTTTCTTTTGATTCTGATACTTATTCAAGCATAGTTGCGAACAAAACATCAGTAGAGATAATTGTTTCTGGAAAACAGTCTCACACATCTTGCATTTGCGTTTATTTAGTTTTGGTTGGATCATCTTTTTTGATTTACGTACATCCAATAATCTTTAATTGAACCTACAAGGTGATTTACTGCTTTTGATTTATCTAATCTTGTTTTGAAAGTAAATTTCTGACGGAAAATATCTGAATGATACATGGTGAATTTATCTACTTCATCAATACCTAAAACATCACTACCAAGAATAGTGTAATTAAACTCTTTCCCGCCACTAATAAAATTCACAACCAACTTGTCTAAATCTTTTTCGTTAAAGTAACTAATCATAATAAATTAACTTGATTTACGTTTGTACGTTGATTAATAATTTTTGTTGCAAATTTAGATTTATTTTTTCGATAGGAACTATTTACAGTACTTCTCACTTCCTGGAAACCTAACGAATTGTATCTTTCAAAAATAAGATGAAGTGCTTGTTCATTATTCACTCCAAACTCACACATCAAACAAGCTAAAACAAAAATATAATTATTCCTATTTCCTTTACGGTAATTTCCGACCTTAGATTTTTTCACCATCTTAACACAAGTCTTGAAAATATATGCAGCATCAGTCGAAGGAATATAATTCTCTGTTTGCGTTCT
>JBKCGI010000171.1:0-6333 GCA_046303515.1 Flavobacteriia bacterium
AGACTATGCATTTGGTTTTTCATCCAAAGCACCAAAAGGCGGTTTTGATTTTTATTCAACAAAAGCCAAATATGATAATAAAATAATTTTGTCAGGTCAAGGTTTACAAGGAGCAGGAACAATTAATTTTATTCATTCTACCTCGGTTTCAAAAAACCTATTTGCCTTTTTACCTGATTCAACTTTGGGTTACGTTGAATTTGAAAATAAACCAATGGAAGAGGGTATACAATATCCAGATATTAAATCTCCAGAAGCATTTATGACTTTTGTTCCAAGAAGTAATTTGCTCAAAGTTGCCTCGACGCCTAATCAAGAATTAAATATGTTTAACAAAGAAGCACGTTTGAAAGGTGCTGCTTTAATTACTCCTGATGGCTGCACTGGTTTTGGTGTTGTGACATTTAAAGATGCCAACATGGGTGCAAAATTGTTTAAGTTTAAACGCTGGGATATTGATTCTGATACAGCGAATTTCAACTTAAAAAACAATTTTAAAGTCGACGACGAAGATCCCTTGGCTTTGAAAACTAAAAACCTAAATGCACACGTTTCATTTAAAGATAGATTAGGTCAATTCAAATCAAATGATGGTACATCAACAGTGGAATTCCCTGTGAATCAGTACCTATGTAAAATGGACTTCTTTACATGGTTTATGGATAAAGAAGAAATTGAGTTAGCTACAAAAGAATCTGCTGATATTAACATTAAAACAGATTTGGACTTAGTTGGTGCAAATTTCTTCTCTCAACATCCGGAACAAGATTCCTTGCGTTTTAAATCTCGTGAGGCAAGATATAGTTTGAGAGAAAAAACGATTTATTGTCGAAAAGTTGATTATCTAGAGATTGCAGATGCTCGAATTTATCCTGATTCAGGTCGAGTTACCGTTCGTAAAAAGGCAAAAATGGATATTTTAGAAAGGTCAACTATCATTGCGAATAGTGTTACGAAGTATCACAAATTTATAAATGCAACTACGGAGGTGAAAGCCAGAAGAAAATACTTTTCTGAAGGAGATTACCCCTATTACGATGCCGATAGTACAATGACTATTATTAAAATGAAATCAATAAAAGTGGATACGAACTATCAAACGGTCGGAGTAGGAAAAATTGATGCAAAAAGTAATTTTAAATTGAGCCCACAATTTGAATACAATGGTGATGTAACCGTAAATGCAAACAATCCACTTATTTCTTTTTCAGGAGCAACTCGAATTGTTCATTCGTGCGATAAATTTAAACGCAGTTGGATGGCATTTACGTCAGAAATTGACCCAAAAAATATTCAAATTCCAGTTTCTTCAGATATGAAAAGTTTGGATAGTCTGTCGCTTACAGCGGGAATTGTTTGGAGGGATTCTAAAAAACCAGAGGAAATTAAAATGTACCCGACTTTCCTATCTGAAATTGCTGATAAGGGAGATAAGGTGGTATTTACATCGAATGGACTTTTGCAATACAATGCTTTTACCAGTGAATTCCAGATTGGATCTAAGGAAAAATTAATTGACAGGTCTGCCAAAGGAAATTATATTGCACTTCAAACAGGAAACTGCTCTTTAAATGGAGATGGAAAGATTACACTTGGAATGGATTACGGTACATCTGTTTCTGTGGATGCTGTTGGTACAGTTAACTATTATCAAGAAACAGGTCAAACCTTAATGAATCTAACCGTGAAATATAATATGCCTTTAGAAGAAAAATCTTTTGAGAAAATAGCGGATAAAATTCTAAAAACTCCAGATTTAAGACCAATGGATTTTGGTTCTACAACTTTTGAAAAAGCATTAGTAGAATGGACAGATAGAAAAACTGCAGATAAAATTAAGTCTGAATATGCCTTAGATGGTTTATATCGAAAAATACCAGATAATGCTAAAGGTGCAATTGTAATCACAGGCTTAAAAGTTTCATCATATATCAATCCAAAGATGGAAGAAAGAGGAATTTATTCAGATGTTGAAGATGCTGCAATTATTAGTGTTTTTGATAAACCAGTAATGAAATACATTCCAGTTAAAGCCTTCTTCCAACAAATTCATAGTGGAGTAGGAGGAGATAAATTCGGATTGTATCTTACTAATCCAGGAGGTACAGAATATTTCTTAAATTATGCCATGAATAAAAAAGATGGTGAACTATTTATTTACACAAGTGATACTGATTTAGAAACAGAAATAAATGCTTTAAAAGCAGATAAACGAAAAGCAAAAGATTTTACATACGAGTTAACAAGTAATCGCTTGTATTTGAGTAAATTCTTAAAATTATTTAGCCAAGGAGAATGATTTTTTATTTTGTCATAGTTGCACTTGTGGCCTATCTATTAGGTTCTATTCCTACAGCTGTATGGGTTGGTAAATCCTTTCATGGAGTGGATGTGAGAGAGCATGGAAGTAAAAATGCTGGTGCAACTAATACTTTTAGGGTTTTAGGGAAAAAAGCAGGTATTATTGTTTTGTCAATTGATGTGATAAAAGGTGTTTTGGCAGTGATTTTACCAAAAATATTTTTAGATTTCCAACTAGATACAATTATCCAAATGCAACTTTTGGCTGGCTTTTTTGTATTTTTCGGGCACGTATTTCCTGTTTTTGCTGGTTTTAGAGGAGGAAAAGGTGTTGCAACTTCATTAGGTATTATTTTTGGAATTCATCCTGAAGCAGCTGGGGTGTGTTTGGCAATATTTTTAATCACATTTATCAGCTCGAATTTTGTTTCTTTAGGTGCAATTGTTGCCTCCTTCTTTTTTCCATTTATAGTTTGTTTTGTTTTTAAAGAAGAATCAGTTTATTTAATTGTGTTTTCAATTGTCATTGGAACCACAGTAATTTTAACGCATAGAAAGAATATTGTAAGGCTAATTCAAGGTCAAGAAAATAAAATGAACCTTTTTAAAAGATAAACGTATAAGACTCTAAACTTATGCTTTAGATGATTAGAATTTTATGAAATTTAAAACTATATTACTACAATTTGTTTTCGTAAATTTACTTTTGCTCTTTCCATTTTTTGCCTTTACTCAAGAGTCGGAATCTGATTTAAAAACACGAGGTGAAAAATCCTTTAGAGCTGAAAACTTTGTAGAAGCCTCCAAAATTTATGCTCAACTTCTAACGATTAATTCAAGAGATGCGTTCTATAATTTTCGCTATGGAGTTTGTTTAATTTACAATTCTAGGAAAAAAGTTGAAGCAATTAAGCATCTTACATATGCCTCGAAAGATGAAGCTACAGATCCAGAAGTATTTTTCTGGCTAGGAAAGGCTTACCATCTAAATTATGAATTTATTGAGGCCATTAATTATTACAATTCATATAAATCAAAAGCTGGGTCGAAGTTAAACGTAACTTTAAATGTAAACAGGCAAATTGAAATGTCTGAAAATGGGAAAAGATTACTCTCTGCTGCCAATGAAATGGTGGTTTTGGAGAAAAAAGAAATTGAAAGTGGGAATTTTTTCAGAATTTATGATTTGAAAAATATTGGTGGAGATTTGCTTGTTAATGCCCAGTTTCAGTCAAAGATTGATAAAAAAAATAAACATACACCTTTAATTCATTTTCCGAGTAATCCTTCTACGATTTTCTATTCAAGTTATGGAGAAGATGAAAAAAATGGCAAAGATATTTTTATCAGAAGACGTTTACCTGATGGATCTTGGTCATTACCTCAAACTGTAAATGGCGGCGTAAATACGGCATATGATGAGGATTATCCATACATGCATCCAAATGGCAAATACTTATATTTTAGTTCAAAAGGGCATAATTCAATGGGGGGATATGATGTGTTCCGTTCTAAATTTGATAAGGCAACAAATACTTTTGGTCCAGCCGAAAATTTAGACTTCCCAATTTCTTCGCCAGATAACGATTTATTTTACATTGTAGATTCCTTAGATAAAAACGCATATTTCGCGTCAAACCGTCAAAGTTTAGATGATAAAATTCATGTATATAAAGTTCGTGTGGAGTTTGTACCAATTCAATTGGCTGTAATTAAAGCTGGGTTTACCTCTACAATAAAGCCTGAAAACAAAAAAGTAAGCGTTGAAATATTTGATTTTGCTAACAATACAAAAGTTGGAACTTTTAATTCAACAGATAAAGGAAATGTTTTGATGACTTTCCCAAAAGGTGGAAAATATGAATATCAAATCAAGGTAGATGGTGTTCAAACCTTGTTTAAAGCGGTTGTTAATGTTCCCTTTTTAACTGAATTGAAACCTTTGAAGCAAAAATTGATTCACGAAAAAGGTGAAAATGGTGAAACCGTGAAAGTTGTCAATCTTTTTGACGAAACGGTTGAAGATCCAGTTGCAACTTTTGCTGAAATTGCGCGCATGCGTTCAGAGTTGAATCCTAATGCGGAACAATTTGATTTAAATAAATTAGATAATTCTTCAAATAATAAGGCTGTTTACGCTGAAATAGGTTATGGGAAATTAAGCGATAGAGAAGTCAAAGAAAATATTGAAAAATTAGCTGTAAATCAAGAAAATCAAACTGCTAACTTAGAAAAATTGCAGCAAAAGGCAAATGATATTGTAGTTAACAATGTAAAAGAAATCACAAAATTACAAGCTGAATTAAAAGCTACTGTGGCTCAAGCTGAAACAAAATCAGGTTCAGAAAAAAGAGAGCTATTTGAAAAAGCAGCAGGTATTGTGAATGAATTGAATCGTTTGGAAAAAGAAAGTAAGGCTTTGATACCTTATTCAGATTCTTTAAAAGCTCCAATAGCACAAAGTAAGAAGGAGGATGCTGAAGCTCGAAAATTAGCGGATGAAATAAAAAAGGCCTTTAACGAAAACAATTCATCTTTGATTGCTCAAAAAATAACTGAAAACAAAAGCAAAATAATAGAACTTCAAAAAGAAAATTCCGATTTAGCTTCTGAAGGTATAGTTAAAAATGTAGTTGCAAAAAAAGAAGAAATTAAGAAACTTTCAGCGAAAGAGAAAGAGTATGTAGATATGAAGATTGCTGCCAAAGAAGAATTATTAAATTTAGAAAACAAATTAACTGAAGCCAAATCGAAAGATCAAGAACCGATCAAAAAGAAAATTGCTGATAAACAGGAAGAAATTAAGATGTTGGATGAAGAGTTGAAAGCCATTCAACCAAAATTGCCAATCAAAAAAGATGAATTAAAGGTTTTGGAGCAAAAACTTAGTGTAGTTCAAGACATTCAAAACGCTAAAGTACCTGAAACAAAAACGAATTCAGCAGATGCAAATAAAGCACTTTTAGCAAGTGACAATCCTAATACGAGAACTTTGAAATCGTATGTTGAGGAACAATCCAAACAAATGGGCTTCGACATGTATGCCCAAAAATCTGTTAAAAAGGAAAATTCAAGTTCTGGTAAAAATACACAAAAAGAAGAACTTAATTCAAGTCAAAAAGAAATTGTGGCGCAAGTTTTTCCTGATTACATCAAAAATATTGAGGCAATTAAAAATGACGCTAATTTAAATGAGGAGCAGAAATTAGTTACAACTCAAAAACAAGATAAATTACTTAAGTTTCAGCTTGCAAAAGAATTAAATGCAAGCGAGGAAGCTCTGAAGCAAAATCCAAGTGATAAAAATTTAGAGAAGAAATTAAATGATTTGAAGAAATTAAATGAAGCTCTAAATAATAATATCGAGGCGCAACAAAACAACTTAAACCAAAAGTATCCGGAAACATATCCTAGAAAAATGATTTCGGAGAATCAATTGGCTAACCGCATCAAACCAAATCATTTTGCGGTCTTAATGGCTATGGAGGAAAGTAGTTCTGTGGCTGACAACAAACAAATAGAAAAGGCTCAAAAAGAAGATCAGGAATTTATAAGATTATTGACTTTAGAAAAAAATAAATTGGAAAACATCCTCAAAACTGATCCAATTAATGAAGATGCAACGCATGAAGTGGGACTGATTAAAAAGATGTTGACTGATACCGATAAACGTATTGAAAAAAGAACAATGGGAATGGCCGCGTTTACTGTTCCTGATAATAAGAAAGTTGATGAAACCTACGTGCCAGTTGATGTTGAAGAAAATAAAACAACTGAAAACAATGTTGCTGAGAATAATTCTAAGGAGAATATAACTACCGAAAACAAGGTGACAGAGAATAATTCTAAAGAAAATAAAACAACTGAAAATAATGTTGCTGAGAATAATTCCAAAGAAAATAAAACAACTGAAAACAAGGTAACTGAGAACAAGGTAACTGAGAACAATTCTAAAGAAAATAAAACAACTGAAAACAAGGTAACTGAGAATAATTCTAAAGAAAATAAAACAACTGAAAACAAGGTAACTGA
>JBKCGI010000172.1:0-6434 GCA_046303515.1 Flavobacteriia bacterium
TCATAATCTACTATTTTAATTTTTCATTATTATGGTGGCGCTGGCTATCGCGATTTGTTTTTTTCTCTAAATTCTTTTTCAAAGCTTCTTCCAAATCAATTCCTGTCTGATTGGCCAAACAAATTAAAACAAACATAACATCTGCCAATTCATCTCCCAAGTCTTTGTTTTTATCAGACTCTTTTTCACTTTGTTCACCATATCTTCTAGAAATGATGCGTGCAACTTCACCAACTTCTTCAGTTAAAATTGCCATATTTGTCAATTCATTGAAATAGCGAACGCCGTGTTCTTTTATCCAATCATCAACGATTTTTTGTGAGTCTTTTATAGTCATTCTTTATTTTTTGAATCTATACATATTGTGACAGGTCCATCATTCACCAAAGCAACTTTCATATCTGCACCAAAAACACCCGTTTTAACTTCTAAATTAGAACTAATTTTCAACTGTTCGACAAAATATTCATACAAAGGAATTGCTTGCTCTGGACGGGCTGCCTTAATAAAACTTGGTCGATTACCCTTCTTAGTGGATGCATGCAGTGTAAATTGACTCACTACTAAAAATTCACCTTTTACATCTTGAATCGATAAATTCATTTTACCTTCATCATCAGAAAAAATACGCATGTTGGCAACTTTCTGAATCAACCAATCAGCATCTTCTTGGGAATCTTCTTCTTCAATCCCCAATAAAATCAAAAATCCAAGATCTATTTTAGAGTACAATTTTAAGTCAATTGTTACCGAAGCCTCTGAAACACGTTGTAAAACTACTCTCATGTGATTTCTTTTCTACGGTGTACATCATTTTCATCTTCGTACATCAACTGTAAATAAGTTGAAAAACGACTTTCTGCTATTTCGCCATTGGAAACAGCATCCTTTACAGCACACTTTGGCTCATTCAAATGCTGACAATTGTGGAATTTACACTTTCCAATCAATTCTCGCATTTCTGGAAAATAATGGGAAATCACTTCCTTGTCTAAATCTACAATGCCAAAAGCACGAATTCCTGGCGTATCAATAATATAACCGCCAAATTTCAGTTTAAACATTTCTGCAAAAGTTGTAGTATGTTGTCCTTGTTGATGTGCACGCGAAATTTCACCTGTTTGCAAATCAAAATCTTCGTCGAGAGAATTTATGAGTGTACTCTTCCCTACTCCACTGTGTCCAGAAATGATAACTTGTTTATCTTTAATTAACTCTTTCAAAAACTCGATATCCGTTGGATTATTTCCTGAAATTTTAAAACAGGGGTATCCAATATTGGTGTAAATTGATAAAACCTCATCCAAATGTTTCAACTCCTTTTCAGAATATTGGTCAATTTTATTAAAAAGTATCGTTGTTGGAATTCGAAAAGATTCAGCTGCAACCAAAAATCGGTCTATAAAAGCCAAATGTGTTTGAGGAGATTTTAAAGTAACCAACAAAAAAGCCATGTCAACATTTGCAGCCAAAATTTGCATTTGCTTACTCAAATTAGTTGATTTTCGAACGATGTAATTACGTCTTTCCTCGTAATCTCGAATCACTAATTTCCCTTCTTCATCTGCTTTATCATCAATCAGAACCAAATCTCCTACAGCAATCGGATTGGTCGTACGCAACTTATCCAAACGAATTTTTCCGCGAATTCGACAGGTCGCCATAGAACCATCTTCGAGTTCGACTTCGTACCATTTTCCTGTTGATTTGATTACTTTTCCTTTCATTCTTGTGGTAAAGATAAAGATTTTACGAGAAAGTTAATTTCACATGATTAAAAAGATTCACTTAAAGAATTTTACTAGCTTTGCTAAAAAAGAAGCATGTCAGCAAAACTCATTCAAAAATCAACGCTCGAATTCCTTCAAACCCTTTCCGAAAACAACAATCGAGATTGGTTCAACGCCAATAAAGAACTTTATAATTCAGCCCATAACAATGTCTCCGAATTTGCAGATGCTTTGATAGGTAAAATGAATCTACATGATGAACTTGAAACTTTAACTGGCAAAAAAGCCTTATATAGAATCTACAATGATGTGCGATTCAACAAAGATAAATCTCCTTACAACTCGCGTTTTGCTTTTGGTTTACAAAGAGCCACTAAATTTAAACGTGGAGGTTATTACCTGCAGATTAAACCTGGGAATTGTTTTCTTGGATGTGGATTTTTCTCTCCAAACTCCGATGACTTAAAAACCATTCGTCAAGACATTGAAATAAATTTTGAAGAATGGAATGAAATTTTAAACTCCAAAGAAATAATAGCAAATTTTGGCAAAATGACTGGCGCACAACTTGCAACAGCTCCTCGAGGATTCGACAAGGACCACCCAGCAATTGATTTACTTCGTTACAAGCAATTTATTTTCCGTTGCAATATTACAGATGAAGAAGTGCTTGCTCCAGACTTTTTAGATAAAGTAAATTCACTTTTTAAATCTATCCGCCCATTTTTTGACTACATGAGTGAAGTTTTGACAACGGATGCTAATGGAGAAACAATAATCTAAATTGCCTCATTCAAATGACACCCAAACGTTTTGTTTACCCTTCACCCGATTTTGATTTCTATTGGAAAAATGGACATGGTAAAAAATTGCTTGAAAAATTAGACAAAATTCCAACGAGAGTAGAAATCGAACAACACATCCCAAAATTATTTGAATACGATACTTTAGCAGACGAAGTCATCAAAGAAATTTACCTCAAAAAAGGATTCAAAGAAGCAGATTTGCTACTTCAAAATGTTTTAGCTAATGGCATTGAAGCCGCACCTGAAGCTCCAGACTGTTTGAAAAAACTTTTCCAAGAAATGGAATTCATTCCTGAATGGTTTGATGAAGTAAAACTCAAAAAAGGAGTTGCATTTTGTCAACGTGGAGCAGCTTTTGGCTTGATGACTTTACGCAACTATTCTCTGATGGGGGGATACGAATCATCCGCAATAAATAAACCTTTAATTTTTACTGGAGCCCTCAAAAAAGGTTCAGCCAAACGCATTACTGACACTACAGAGTTCTGGATTAACATCACGGGAAACAGCGCTTTAAACAGATTTAAACTTGGATTTGCTAGCTGCGTAAAAACACGCTTGATGCACGCATTTGCAAGAGTTTCGATTTTAAACGATCCCAATTGGGAAACCGAATCCTGGGGGATTCCTCTAAATGCTTGGGACATGATAGCCACGAATTTGGGTTTTTCTTTGGTGTATTTAAACGGTTTAACGCTTTTGGGCTACAGAGCTTCAAAAGAAGACATTGAAGGCTTGCTACATTTCTGGAAATATGTGGGTTATTTAATTGGAATACCAGCGGATTATCTACCAAATACTGAAAATGAAGCAATTGAAGCATTATACGCTTGGACAATTACGCAACCTCGAGGAGATGAAGATACTAAGACGCTCGCTACATCTTTGATGAATGAACCATACATCGCTAACTTCCCGAAATACAAATGGCAAAAAGTTTTTGTAGCACAAACACATTTGGCTTACAATCATTTTTTCTTAGGCGAACGTTCCTGCCTAAACATGAATTTACCAAAATCTAAATTGTGGTTTTTACCTTACATTGCAAAAAATCTAAATAGATTTAATGAGTTTTTTGCGCATAGAAGTGATTTTTTTCGTCAAAGAAGAATCAAAAAAGGAAGAAAACAACAGGAAAAAATTAAGGCTATGTTTTTTAAGAGATAAACAAAAACAAGTTTATTTGAAATATTTTACATGATTTTTTACAATTCAAAATAAATTTCTTACCTTTGCACCGTCTTAGTGAAAAGTTCGTTAAGGCTACATAATAAACATTTAAATAATTTTAGCATGTATTTAGCACCTGAAAAAAAAGAAGAGATTTTCGCAAAATACGCGGGATCTAACAAAAACACAGGTTCTGCAGAGGGTCAAATCGCATTGTTCTCTTACAGAATCTCTCATTTAACTGAGCATTTGAAAAAAAATCGTCACGATTATGTTACTCAAAGATCGCTACAGTTATTAGTTGGTAAAAGAAGAAGTCTTTTGGATTATTTGAAGAAAAAAGAAATTTCAAGATACCGTGCTATCGTTAAAGAATTGGGCTTACGTCGTTAATTCTTATCGAAAACACAAAAATTTTATGGAGGGGGCAATTGAAGAATATTCGATTGCCTTTTCTTTTTTAAAACTCAAAACGTTGAGTTATTAGCAACTTGAATGGATTTAAAGGAGATGTAACACTGTCCTCCCCCTTTATCCCCCTCCAAAGGGGGAAATTGAAAATCCTCGCAAAAATTGTTTAAGATAACTTGAATTTCAAAATTTTAAACAAAAATTTGGAATTAAAAAATTAGATTTTTCGAGGCGAAAAAGATTTTTAAAGCGCAGTTTACATTTGGTAAATGAGCATTTGAAAATTGAATTTCAACGATGAAAAAGCAATTTATTTAATTCCATTAAATAAATAAGTAAATAACTAATATGAATATAGGAATAAAAAAGTCCATCACTACCGGAGGAAAAGAAATCTCCATCGAAACTGGAAAGTTAGCTAAACAAGCTGACGGATCGGTAGTGTTACGAATGGGCGACACGATGATTTTAGCAACTGTTGTAGCTGCTAAAGAAGCAAAAGAAGGAGTAGATTTCCTTCCTTTAACTGTTGATTACAAAGAGAAGTTTGCTGCAGACGGAAGAATCCCAGGTGGTTTTTTCAGACGTGAGGCAAGACCTTCTGAAAGAGAAATTTTGGTGATGCGTATCGTTGATAGAGCATTACGTCCATTATTTCCAGATGATTACCACGCTGAAGTTCAGCTGATGATGCAATTAATTGCGTATGACGGAGTGAATTCTCCAGATGCATTAGTTGGATTCGCTGCTTCTGCTTGTTTGGCTGTTTCTGACATACCTTTCAACGGACCAATGTCTGAAGTAAGAGTTGGTAGAATCGATGGAAAATTTATTATCAACCCAACTTTAGACGAAATGAAAATTTCTGATGTTGATTGTATCATAGCTGGTACAATGGAAAACATTTGTATGGTTGAGGGTGAAATGAAAGAAATTCAAGAAGCTGAATTGGTTGAAATTATCAAAGTTGCTCACGAAGCAATTATCGAACAATGTCAATTTCAATTGGATTTAGCGAAAGAAATTTCAAAATCATCTCCAAAAAGAGAATACAATCACGAAACACATAACGACGATGTTCGCGCTAAAGTTCACGCTTTTTCATACGACAAATGTCGTGAAATCGCTCGTCAAGGAAATGCATCTAAAGAAAAAAGATCTGAATTATTTGGAGCAGTAAAAGAAGCATACATTGCTACCCTTTCTGAAGAAGAATTAGCAGAAGAGAAAGCTTTCATTTCTGTTTACTTCAAAGAATCCATGAAAAAAGCTGTTCGCGACGTAATGTTGAACGAACAAATCCGATTAGATGGTCGTAAATTTGACGAAATTCGTCCGATTTGGGCTGAGGTTGATTATTTACCAAGAGTTCACGGTTCGGCTGTGTTTACAAGAGGTGAAACGCAATCTTTAACTACTTTGACTTTAGGTGGTAAAATGGATGAGCAAATGATTGACGATGTTACCTACCACGGAACAGAGAAATTCATGTTGCACTACAACTTCCCTCCTTTCTCTACAGGTGAAGCAAAACCAGTTCGTGGAACTTCAAGAAGAGAAATTGGTCACGGAAACTTGGCTTTAAGAGCGTTGAAACCAGTTTTACCTGCAGATAACGCATACACAATTCGTTTGGTGTCTGAAATTTTAGAATCAAATGGTTCGTCTTCAATGGCAACTGTTTGTGCTGGAACTTTAGCATTGATGGATGGTGGGGTTCAAATTACGGCTCCAGTTTCTGGAATCGCAATGGGATTAGTTGCTGACGGTGGTAAATTCGCTGTATTATCTGACATCTTAGGTGATGAAGATCATTTAGGGGATATGGATTTTAAAGTAACTGGTACTGCAAAAGGAATCACAGCTTGTCAAATGGACATCAAAGTTGACGGTTTACCATACGAAGTATTAACTCAAGCTTTAAACCAAGCAAAAGCTGGACGTATTCATATCTTGAATAAAATCATTGAAACGATTGCGAAACCAAATGCTGAATTCAAACCACAAACTCCTCGTATTGAAGCGTTCAACGTTCCTAACGAGTGTATTGGTGCGATTATCGGACCTGGTGGAAAAATCATTCAAGCTCTACAAAAAGAAACAAATACTAACATTACTATTGAAGAAATCGAAGGTGGTGAAGGAAGAGTTCAAGTAATGTCAAACAATGCTGACGACATGAACGCTGCTGTTTCAAGAATTAGATTAATCGCTTTCCCTCCAACTGTTGAAGAAGGAGCTGAATACGAAGGGAAAATCAAATCTTTGCAAGCTTACGGATGTTTCGTTGAGATTTTACCTGGAACTGACGGATTGA
>JBKCGI010000173.1:0-9015 GCA_046303515.1 Flavobacteriia bacterium
AGATATTGAAGCCGAAACTTCTCGTTTAGAAGTTGTGAAACGCGCCATGAGTCAGTTTGTAAATAACCTGCACGGTGAAAAAATCGGTATTTCTATTTTTGCGGGAGGTTCGTATTTGCAATTGCCTTTAACTTCTGATTACGAAGCAGCCAAAATGTACATCCACGAATTGCAAACAGACATGGTTTCAAATCAAGGAACAGACGTGGCCGCAGCCCTAGATATTTCTGAAAAAATGTTCTCAAAAGCCAAAACCAGTAAAGCGATTTTGTTGGTTACCGATGGCGAAAATCACGAAGGAAATTTAGATGAACCACTTGCTATTTTGAAAGAAAAAAACATCAGTTTGGCCGTTTTAGGAATCGGAACAGCACAAGGAGGTTTGATACCAAACAATCCCGAAAGACCAGAATTGGGTCACAAAACGGATGAAAACGGACGCACCATTGTATCTAAAATGAATCCCACTTTTGTGAAAAATTTAGCCGACAAAGCTGGTGGATTTTCCGTCATATCAGATTCTCCCTTCCCGAATTTAGATGGAATACTGGAACGCTTCAAACAACTTAAACGCACAAAAGTAGATGGCATCGAACTTGAAACGAAAGAAAATTGGTACCAAATTCCCCTGTTTTTGAGTATGCTTTTTTTAATGGCTTTTGTGTTGCCGGTGAGGTTTGGGAGGAAAGCCTAAATGAAGTAAATAAACTAATGTTGCTTGACAGCGATTTGAAATTTTATAGTATCCTTGTACGGAGTAAGGTCTTCCAAATAGTAATTTATATTCGTGAGACGAAATTTTAGTCTAATAGTATCATCATAATAATTGTTATAAGGTAAATCTCCCACTTCAATCATCTTCCAACGATTATTAAGACTATCGCTGAGTAATTCATGATATCCAAATCGAAAAAAATTCAAATCTGGAAAACCAAAATAGGGTTGTTGTTCTCCAAATGAAAAATTTCCATCCATATTTTGAAAATAAAGTGAATCAACATTCAATTCAGAACTAAATATATGTGCAATATTCATCTCATAGAGAAAATTCCCGAGCGTATCATAGACCTTGTAATTTCCAGCAATCTTCTCCCACTTAGTTGGTTCAACAGGTTCAGGAGGTAAAGGAACTTTTTCTTTGGTACAAGCCGTGGAGCATATCAATATGAACGACCCTAAGGTAAAAGCCACAACTATTCCATTTATCAACATCCAGTTTCTCATTCTAATGTTTTTTGACTGCAATCTGAATTTTTGTTGTGTCCATATAAGGAGTAAGGTCTTCAAGATAATAATTGATATTAGTTATCCTGTATTTTAACAGGATAGTATCATTTTTAAAAGTGTTATATGGTATATCAGCAACGTCAATTACTTTCCACCTATTTCCATTTGTATCTAAAAGAGGTCCGTGATGTCCAAGTATCAGATAATATTCATAAGCGCCAATAGCATTTGACTGTTGATAACCAAAATTAAAATTTCCATCAATGTTTGTGAACCATAAGGAGTCTATATTGACATACTTTGCTTTGAAATGTTCAATGTTCATTTCATAAAGATAATTCCCTAATGTATCGTAGACTTTGTAATCTCCAGCAATTTTCTCCCATTTAGTAGGTTCAACAGGTTCAGGTGGTAAGGGAACTTTTTCTTTAGTGCAGGATGTAAAACATGAAATAGTGAAAGCTACCAAGGTAACTGCCACTCTTTTCATATTTATCGATATCCAGTTTCTCATTCTAATGTTGCTTGACAGCGATTTCAATTATTGTTGTATCACAATATGGTGTTATGTCCTCCAAATAGTATAATATATTTACCCGTCGATATCTTAATTTTAAAGTATCATTAATTAAAACGTTATAGTCAAGATTTGTTGCTTGGTACAAAGCCCATTTATTTTCAAATTTATCAACAATAGGATTGTTTGCTCCTATTTCTATATAACCTTCCGGTATTCCAGACCATGGAGATTGATAGCAAGTCATCGTAAATAAATCACCATAATTTTCAAAATGCAAAGAATCAGTATTGTTTGAATCATTGTAAATGTGAGTAATACTCATTTTGTACAAATAATTCCCCAAGGTATCATAAACTTTGTAATCCCCTGCAATTTTCTCCCATTTAGTAGGTTCAACAGGTTCAGCTGGTAAAGGAACTTTTTCTTTAGTACAGGCCATGGAGCATATGATTGTGACAACTAACAGGGTAACTGCCACGATTTTTATATGTATGTTTTTCCTCATATCTTCACAAATTTTTTGGAAATCAGTGCGCCATCCATTAAATATTTTAAAGTACCTAAATTTATTGTTTTATTTCTTTTCACTCCTCCAAATAAACCCGTTGCAACCTCTTCGATAAGGAAGTCAAAATCTCATACGGAATGGTATCCATTTGTTGGGCTAAGGTTTCAATTTCTTGCTGAGAACCAATGATTTCAACCACATCTCCTTCTTTGCAGTTTAGCGCCGTAACATCCAACATCGTCATGTCCATACACACATTTCCAACAATGGGGCAATAGGTATTTTGAATAAACATTCCACCTTTTCCTTTGCCAAGAGAACGTCGCAAACCATCCGCGTAACCGACAGGAACAACAGCTATTTTGCTTTGTTTTTCAGCTACAAACGTGCGACTGTAACCAACACTTTCGCCTTTTTCAATTGTTTTGATTTGCGAAACCACAGATTTCCAAGCAATAGCTTTTTGAATGTGCTGAGAAACACTTTCGTTCACACTGATGCCATACAAACCAATTCCAATGCGCACCATATCAAATTGTGCCTCAGGGAAACGTTGCACCCCTTCAGAATTCAAAATGTGTTTCATAAAAGCATAAGGCAAGCGTTTTTCTATTTCGCTGCAGAGCGTGTTGAATAGTGTTATTTGTTTGTCCGTGTAGGAATTATCTTCCAAATTATCAGTTTCTGCCAAATGCGAGTACACACTTTGCACTTTCAATTCGGGTTGCGCTTGGATGATATCCATCAATTTTGTTACATCTTGCACTTCAAATCCCAAACGACGCATGCCGGTGTCGAATTTAAGGTGAACAGGATATTGCTCTAAATTTGAATTGATTAAGGCTTTTGTAAATTCTTCCAACATCGCAAAAGAATAAATTGCTGGCTCCAAATTGTATTGAATGATATCCGAAAAACTATCTTCATCGGCATTCATGACTAAAATGGGTAATTTGATGCCGTGTTTGCGCAATTCTATTCCTTCGTCAGAATAAGCAACTCCCAAATATTCCACGCCATTTTTCTCTAAAAATTCTGCCATTTTCTCTGCGCCTGAACCGTAAGAAGAAGCTTTAACCATCACCAAAACTTTACATTTGGCATGCAACAAACTTCTGAAATAATTCAAATTATTTTTGATCGCACTTAAATTGATTTCGATGCGTGTTTTGTGTTTTTTCAACTGAAAATGAGTCGCAATACGCTGAATTTGAGATACTCTTGTTCCTTTAATCAAAATCACTTGATGATTGATTTGCTCAATCGGAGGTAATTCATTTCCAGCGATAAAAAATACCTGATATAAATTAAAAGGTTTGAGTTTATGTTTGATTTTTTGAATCTGTTGCTCGTTTAAACCATCCACACCAATGATTGCGGTGCGTAATTTTCCGTTGGCCAAACTCATCTGATATTCCAAGGATTGTGTCAAGGCATCCAAATCGGCATTGTAGGCATCGTTGATGACCAAATTATCGTTTATGCCATCAAAGGTTTCCATGCGCAAAGCTAAACGAGGAAGCGTTTTTATTTTGGAAGTAATTTCTTGTTCACTTAATTTAAAATACTCCGCTATTGCCAAGACCAAACTTAAATTTTGTAAACTCGCTGCATCCTGAAAAGGAGATAATTTTAAATAGCTTTCAAAACGAGAAAGGCCAATTTTTTCGCAATTATCAATTAAATTTGTCGGTATATCTTCCGAAACGAAGATTTTTTGACTGTGAACAAATAAGGATTCTTTTTCTTCTAAATGTTCTTCTTTGGAGGCAAAATGTTGTGCATGCGCCGATCCAAATGCTGTAAAAATTCCGATTGTTGGCTGAATCATTTCGGCTAAAATAGGCATTTCATTCGCTTGCGAAATTCCTGCTTCAATCAAAGCCAAATTGTGATTTTCGTCCATTTCCAATATAGAAAGTGCAACGCCTAATTGAGAATTATAACTTTTCGGACTACGAACAACATGAAACGCATCTGACAAAAAATGATACAACCATTCTTTCACAATCGTTTTTCCTACGCTTCCTGTAATTCCAATAACAGGATAGGAAAATTGTTGACGGTGTTTTTGCGCTAATTTTTGCAGGGCTTGTAACACATTTTTGACAACATGAAATTGCGCCTTTGGATAAGCAGAAAGATCAACATCTTTTGTGATAACAAAAACGCGAACTCCTTGCTGATAAGCATTTTCAATATATTGATGTCCATCTCTAAATTCGCCATTTAAAGCAAAAAATACCGCGTGATTTGGATCAAGGATTTTTCGAGTATCGTAAACTACGCTCTGTATCGTAAATTCTTCTATCGAACCCAAGCATTTGGACTCAATTCGTGAGGAAAATTCAGAAGAGGATAAATTTAGTTTCACTGTTCAACTATTGTTTAGCAAAACTAACAAAATTATTAGATTAATCTTTGTGTTAGTGCTAAACATTTTAATAAACACAATAGCTTCTTTTAAAAAGTAAATGCATCTTGTAAAGATCACTCTCTTAAACGATTTATGTTAATTGAATTTATTTTCAAGCTTCCCCCTTTGGAGGGGGATTAAGGGGGAGGACTTTTAATTTTTAATACCTATTGAATTTTAATGTATTGCAATTTTCATAATGTAAATTTTCGAATAACATTAAAAAAGTAAAATTTTACTTCGCCACTTTATTGTAACAAGTCCTACATAATGGTTGATATTTTTCCACAGCACCAACTAAAACTTGACCTTCTTCGCTTACTGTTCGATTTGAAACATAGGCTAAATTTCCACAAGAAACACAAATGGCATGCACTTTTGTTACGTATTCTGCTATACACAACAATTCAGGCATTGGTCCGAAAGGTTGACCTAAATAATCCATATCCAAGCCAGCCAAAATAACGCGAACACCTTTACGAGCCAATTCTGTGCACACCCTTACAATATCGTGGTCAAAAAATTGAGCTTCGTCAAAAGCAACAATTCGTTCATGTTTCAATAAATCAAATACTTCTGCTGCTTTTTCAATCACGTGAGCCTCCAAAGCAGATCCTTTGTGACTTACAACAGCTTTTTCAGCATATCGGTTATCGATTTTAGGTTTGACAAGCAAGATTTTTTGATTCGCAAATTCGGCACGTTTCAAGCGGCGAATTAATTCTTCTGTTTTACCTGAAAACATCGATCCGCAAATCACTTCTATCCAGCCCAATTGGCGTCCTTCTGTAGGAAAATATTCTAAATACATCTTTTATAAAGTAGTTTTAGGCTTATTAACATTCCGTTGCGAAAAACTAATCCGAATACGAAAAAAAAACCTTTGCTTTTTGTTTAATTTTAGCGCTAAATTCAGAAAAATAGTGCTTGCAAAACACTTTCGTTAGCAACTTTAGTTTTTTGTTGAAAATTAAAAATATTATGTCAAAATTCGGTACAAAAGAAGAAATTGTTAAGGCAATTGAATCACATTTTTCAACTATGCAACATGGTAAAATGAGCATGGAAGATTTGGAAACTTTGGTTGAACAAGCGCGTGAATTGTATGAACGTGTTTTGGTTTTGCGTTACAAAGCCTATGAGGAAAAAATCTTTGGTGAAGCGAAAGAAGTTTTGAATCCAATCGAAAATACTGTTACTGAAAGCAATATAGTAGAGGAAATTCATCAAGCTGAGGTAGAATCAATTGAACAGGCAAATTTACCTCAAGACGAAAGTTTTACGTTCGAAAGAGAGGCTGATGTTGTTGATATTCAAGAAGAAGGTGAACCTGTTTTTGATTTTTCACTTTTTGACGAGCCTATTGCTGAAACACAAATTGTAACAGAAACAACTTTTGACCTCACGGAAAATACCGCAGAAATTGAAGAAACTGCGATAAACGAATATGTGGAAGAAGAACAAGTAATTGATTACGCATCTGAAACAGAAATCGAAGCAGTGAGTTTAGAAGAACCAACTTTTAAACAAGAAGAAATTCACGCCGTTGAATTCACACATGAAATTCATGACTTCAATGAAACGCCATCTGAAGAAATTCACGAAGAAGAATTTGTAAACGAATTGAATGAAACTCCAGTTCAAGAAACTGTTTCAACACCTGTTTACGAATCAGATCAGGAAGATATTTTCAAACATATTTTAAGTTCAGAAGATAATTCTTTGGGCTCACGTTTGATGCAAAGTAGATTGGATACTTTGATTGGAGCATTTGGTTTCAATGAAAAATTTCAATGCATTCAAGATTTATTCAATGGTTCTTCGGACGATTTCAACCAAGCCATTGATGTGTTAGATGGCATGCACACTTTTGATGAAGCCAAAAAACAACTGCAATTTTATGTTCGTTTAAACAACTGGAATTTAGAAAGCCCAATTACTGCTGAATTTGTTAGAAAAATCGAAAGAAGGTTTAGATAGAATTAAGAATGTAGAGTTAAGAGTTAAAAATGTAGAGTTAAGGATGTGTAATTGACATTTTCAGCTCTAAATTTTAAATTAAATTAGAAATCACCTTCGGGAAATGCTCCATCTCCAAAGCGTGAATCTTTTGTTGAACGCTTTCTAGATTGTCGTTTTCAGTAATTTGGCAACTGAATTGTGCAATGACTTCACCTTTATCGTATTCTGCATTTACAAAATGAATGGTAATTCCTGTTTCTTGTTCTTTATTGGCTAAAACAGCTTGATGCACAAAATTTCCATACATTCCTTCGCCACCATATTTTGGTAAAAGTGAAGGATGAATATTTACAATTTTATTTGGAAAATGATTCACAAATCCATCTGGAATTTTACGCAAGAATCCAGCTAAAACAACAAGTGAAATCTCATTTCTTTCGCATACATCGATTAGAAAATTTGCATCAGCCACATCGTTATTTGTACAAATAATTGTTTGAACTTCTAAATTTTGAGCAGAATGAACGATTGGAGCATCTGATTTGTTGCATAATACAAATGCAATCTCAACTTCAGAATTATCTTTGAAATAGTTAATTAGATTTATCGCGTTTGAACCACGACCAGAAGCAAAAAGCGCAATTTTTTTTGGATTCATTCCGCAAAGTTAAAAACAAAAGCTATTTTAGCATCAATTTTTAAAATATCTTAGTGTGGAATTTCCCTTTTCAACATATACAAAAGAAAGTTTTTCTGATGATGAAATGATTCAGCGATCTCAAACATTTTATAAATGGGCTGATGAACGTCGCTCAGTGAGAGATTTCAGTGATGAGCCTATCCCATTAGAAGTCATGGAAAATATTTTAAGAACGGCATCAACAGCGCCTTCTGGAGCACATAAACAACCATGGACTTTTTGTTTAATTTCGAATAGTGCTTTAAAAAGTAAAATTAGACAGTTAGCAGAGGAGGAAGAAAAGAAATCTTATGAAGGTCGAATGTCAGAAGAATGGTTGGAAGATTTAGCGCCTTTGGGAACTGATTGGCAAAAAGAATTTATTGATATTGCTCCATGGATAATTGTCGTCATGAAACGAGTTTATGAATTAAATGAGGATGGAACAAAAAGAAACAATTATTATGTCTCGGAATCTGTTGGTTTAGCCTCAGGTTTTTTACTTATGGCTATACATCAAGCGGGATTGGTTGCATTAACACACACACCAAGTCCCATGAATTTTATTTCCAAAGCCTTAAATCGACCAGAAAATGAGCGTCCGTTTTTACTCATACCCGTTGGTAAACCTCATGATAAAATGTTAGTTCCAGACCTTAAAAGAAAAGATTTAAGTGACATTGTTGAATATTATTTTTAAAATAATTTTGTTAATTCAAACTATTGTTTTTTCTTTGCAAGCTGAATTAATAATTAAAAAACATTAAAATGTCTGATATCAAATCAAAAGTTATCGCAATTATCGTAGATAAATTGGGTGTTGAAGAGAGTGAAGTAACTAACGAAGCGAGCTTCACAAATGATCTAGGAGCTGACTCTTTAGATACTGTAGAATTAATTATGGAATTCGAAAAAGAATTCAATATTGCAATTCCAGACGATCAAGCTGAAACAATTCAAACTGTTGGTGACGCTGTTTCTTACATCGAGAAAAACGCTAACTAAGAGCAAACTTATTTTTTAAACAAAGATTTCTGTTATGGAATTAAAACGAGTTGTGGTAACTGGTATGGGTGCCCTTACGCCTATAGGGAATACACTCCAAGAATATTGGGATGCATTGTTAAGTGGTAAAAGTGGAGCCGCACCAATCAAACAATTTGATGCCTCTTTGTTTAAAACACAATTTGCGTGTGAGTTGAAAGACTTTAATGCTGAAGATTTTATCGACAGAAAAGAAGCACGTAAATTAGATCAATTTTCACAGTATGCCCTGGTTTCTGCTACAGAAGCCATGGCAGACTCTGGATTGATGGAGTCAAATCCAAATTTAGATCGAATCGGTGTGATTTGGGGTTCAGGTGTTGGAGGTTTAAAAACTTTCCAAGATGAATCTCAAAACTTCTTCGCTGGAGATGGAACACCAAAATTCAACCCTTTCTTTATTCCTAAAATGATTGCGGATATCGCTGCAGGACATATTTCTATTAAATATGGTTTGCGTGGTCCAAATTATGTAACTGTTTCTGCTTGTGCCTCTTCCACAAATGCAATTATTGATGCTTTTAACCTAATTCGTTTAGGAAAAGCAAATGCAATTGTAACTGGTGGTTCTGAAGCTGCAGTGAACCAAATGGGAATGGGAGGATTTAATGCTTTACGTGCGCTTTCTATGCGTAACGATTCACCTGAAACGGCTTCTC
>JBKCGI010000174.1:0-26487 GCA_046303515.1 Flavobacteriia bacterium
CATCTTCATCAACAATATTTTTATTCTGAAAAAAGAAACCTACCAAAGATTTCCAATATTTTGAAAGGATAATTAGACATAAGAAAATTAGAAATGAACTTAATATTTTCACTTCAATGTGGTAGGAAATGTTAATCATCAGAACATGAATGAGAACGGCTAGCCCAATACATGCTCCCAATTTTCTGGTTCGTGCAAAAAACAATAAAAATGCAGGTATTATTTCAATTAAACCAAGAAAAATGTTGTAGGAATGAGATTTACCGATTGTGGACCAATACAAAATATCCAAATCTAATTTTCCAAATTCAGTATGCAAAATGTTGGGCTCCGGAAAGTAAAATTGGAGTTTAAAAAGTTTGTCATAACCGTATTTTAATAGAAAAAAAGCTAGTGTATAACTTGAAATTAGCAGTAACAATTGACTTACTTTTTCACTATTAATGTTGCGCAATTTTTGAATAGCAATTGAACTTAGAAGTGCAAGAATGACTAAGAATATGACATGAATTCCTAAGTCAATTGAATCAGAATAAAAATGACCCGAAAATTGAAAATTTAAACCCAAAAAGCAACAAATTTCTTGTTCTAAACCCGAAAAGAAAGCCTCAAAATAATAGACAGGATTTGGAATTGAATTTAAAGGAAAAGGAATGGTGAAAATCCAAAGCAAGATGAAAACTATCCCCCAAATTCTAATTAAATTCATAGTTGTAACTAATAATTACCTTTTATTTCACAAAAATAAATTTAGGCTTCCAAATGAGGAATGAACCAGTGCCAAATACAAGAGCTGCAAAAATCCAGTATAAATTGTTCTTTTTTTCCTTTGGTTTTACCAAGGTATTGTTGAAAAAATGACCTTCAAATCCCTCAAATTTTGTGTCCTCTGGATAGAACGTTTTAATTTGCTCTAAGGTATATTGACCAGAAAAATAGGGATGATCACAAATTGTATCTATTTTTTTTTGTTTTCGGTAGTTTACTGAATACTCAATCACGCAGTTTTCTTTGACATATTTAACCTTTTCAACTTGAAAAAACATACTTTCATCCAATCCAAAATTATCCGCATAATCATTCGAATTGAAGTTTTTAACTGTACCACTGTGACTTTTGTGCGCGATTTGTTTCGTTTGTGAAAACACTAAGCTGTTGATAATTAAAGTAGTAATTAAAATAAATTGTTTCATAATTATATTTTTTTATTGCTGTACATTTTATGCGTAAAAAGGTTCATTTTACGTGAAATGAATTAACATTTTAGGATTGATAACTATTATATTTTTCAAGTAAATATAGCCTTTTTGATTGTAATTTTATAACAAATTGTATAAAAGGATGAAATTAAACGTTAAATTAACTTTGAAGGAGGCAGCAGACTTTTTAGCATGCGAATTTGTTGGAAATCCAGAGCATTTAATCACTGGAATCAATGAGATTCACATGGTTGAAAAAGGAGATTTAGTATTTGTAGATCATCCTAAATACTACGATAAAGCTTTGAAAAGTAATGCTACAACAATTTTAATAGACAAAAAAGTTGATTGTCCTGAAGGAAAAGGCTTGTTGATTTCGGCTGCACCTTTTGATGATTACAATAAATTAACGAGACATTACGACCCAATTATTCCGCAAAAAACACCTGTGGGAATAAATACAAATATCGACGAAACAGCAGTTATTTATCCAAATGTTTTTATTGGAAACAACGTTACGATCGAAAAAAATGTAGTGATTTATCCTAATGCAGTGATTATGGATAACACCATCATTCGTGAAGGCGCAAAAATTGGTCCTGGTGCAGTTTTGGGGCATTTTGCTTTTTATTACAAGAAAAAACCTACAGGTTTTGATCAAATGCATTCTTGCGGAGGTGTAATCATTGAAAAAAACGCTGATATTGGCGCCTCATGTACCATTGATAAAGGAGTTTCTGCTTACACAATTATTGGTGAGGGGACGAAATTAGACAATCACGTGCACATTGGTCACGATACCGTTGTTGGTAAAAATTGTTTGATGGCCGCTCAAGTTGGAATTGCGGGTTGCGTTACGATTAAAGACAATGTAACGCTTTGGGGACAGGTGGGTTGTGCAAGCGATATTGTCATCAATGAAAATGTCATTGTTTTCGCACAATCGGGTGTTGGAAAAGATTTGGAAGCAGGAAAAACATATTTTGGCAGTCCTTGCGGAGAGTTTAGGGAAAAATTTAAGGAATTAGCAGCTTTAAAACAATTACCAGCGTTTTTGAAGAAATAAATGCAAGATAAATTAGTTCAACATTTAGAAAAGAAGATATCTGAAAACGAGTTCAGACTCAATTCCTTGTTGGATATTACCAATGCTATCAACTCAAATCAATCTGTAGATCACTTAGCGAAGATTTTTGAATTTATTTTAAAAGAACAAATTGGTATAAATAAGTTCTTACTTTTTCATAGACAAGACGATTGGAGTTTATTGTTGAAAGTTGGTTTCAAAGGAAAAGCGAAAGATATCAATGTTGAAAAAGAATTAAAACGATTCAAAGAGATTACCATTATTGAAGCTTCTTTGTCTCCAATAATCAATGAATTTGAAGTGATTGTGCCGATTCTGCACAAAAACGAACCTTTAGCTTTTTTACTTTTGTCTGGTTTAGATAAGATAAAAATAGATCGTTTGAGTGTTATGCGAGAATTAGGTTTCATTCAAACCTTGGCAAATATTATTGTCGTTGCGATTGAAAATAAACGCATGACAAAACTCGGAATCATTCAAGAGCGTATTCGCAAAGAATTGGAAGTTGCTTCCGAAATGCAAAAATTACTTTTCCCTTCAGATTTGCCTTCTAACAAACGCATGGACATTTCAGCAAAATATGTTCCAAGGCACGAAGTAGGAGGGGACTACTATGATTTTATTCCTCTTAACGACGATGAATACATCATTTGTATTGCTGATGTTTCTGGTAAAGGAATAAGCGCTGCAATGTTAATGGCAAATTTTCAAGCAACCATTCGTACTCTTTTTTCTTACCAGCGTTTTGAATTGCGTTTTTTGATTGAAGAATTGAATAAAAAAGTGATGAAAAGCGCCAAAGGGGAGAAGTTTATTACTTTTTTTATCGCGCATTACAACATACATTCGCGAGAATTAAATTACATCAATGCTGGACACAATGCTCCGATTTTAACTAACGGTAAAAAATATGAATTACTTGATCAAGGCTGTGTTGGTTTAGGGATGTTTGATGAAATTCCTTTTATCAACGAAGGAAAAGTAGTTTTAAATAACAACACAACTCTTGTGCTCTATACTGACGGAATCATCGAATTAGAAAGTGAACGAAATGAGTTTTTTGAGTTAGATCGCTTAGTCAAATTGATACATTCCTATTATCCACTGAAAATGGAAGATTTGAATAATCTTATATTCTCCAAATTAGATGAATGGAGAGGAAAACACAGTTTTGATGACGATACAGCGATTTTTAGTTGCAGGTTTTTTTAGTCATAAAAAAGGCTGTATTATAAAAATACAGCCTTCATTTAGTAAAATCTTTTGATTATCTAATAATATACATTTTTCCATATTCCTTGGTAAAATATTTATCACCGTCTGTTTCACGGTGTTTAATTTCCTCGCCATTTAAACGACTTAAAACACGATAAATATAAACTCCATTAGCGAGTGGATCCCCAAAGTCATCAGTACCATCCCATGCATAATCAGTGATATTTCGTCCAATGTGAATTGGACCAAGTTCGTCCTCAGTTATTTGTCGAACAACTTTTCCCGAAACAGTCATAATTTGAATTAAGAATTCCTCAGGTATTTCAGAACCAGTCAACGTAAATACAAATCGCGTACTCGTACTAAATGGATTAGGATAATTCATCAAGTACGTTATTGTAGATTCATGAATGACTTCAAAATTGATTTTGTATTCAATGTCTCCAGAAATATTTCCACTTCTATCCGTACCTTGAACTTGAAGGTGATATATTCCGTCTTGTTCAAAAAATGCTGGATAAATGATCTTAAATTTCTTATACATGGATTCTGCAGGATACCATTGCATCACTTGATTGCCATTTCCATCAATAAAAGGAATTCTTTTTTGAACACCGTCAGGACTAGTTAGAAATATTCCAAATAAAGTAGTGTCCGAAATATCATTCATTATTTGAAATACATTATCGTCCTTCAAACTAATTAATATTTCACTATTGGGGTCTATAATATCTCCATTTAAAATATGTCTTCCATTAAAGGTTACATCTAAAATAGGATTTACATCATCACCTTTGACATAAAAAGGGATTTGCAATAAATTGTTAAAGTGATATTGTTCCAATTGGTCAGTTTGGACAAGACTTCCATTGATATAAGGATTCACTTCTACCCATAAAGAATTTAAGCCAGGAAAACCTGTCGTAGATACTTTTATTGTATCACGCAAAACTTGCAAAACTCGCAATGAATCTTGACGTGGATATGTTATAGGCACCTTTACATGGTTTTCATTCTCAATATAATAATAAACTAGTAGGGAGTCCATTGGATAATCACTGATGTTTTTTATATCAACTGCAAAATTAAAATCTTGCCCTTCGTAAATTGTATCCATTTGAGGGAAGAAACTATAGCCAGTTAATCCATCAATTGCTGCTTCAGGAACAGGTGTATAGAGCACATGCCAACGATCAACTTGTGCAGGAGTAAAGTTTACTTTATCATTGTAAGTTGCCTTAAATCTAATATAAGGATAAGTAGCTGCATTAATTAAATTTTGAACTTCTAAGATTGAGTCAACGTGCGTAAAAACTGTATCAATTTCTCCAATTTTAATTTGATTAAAGTCTAGTAATTCTATGGTTAATCTAGTTGTATCACCAATTGAAGATTCAAGTGCATCTTGTTTCCAATAAATTGTTTTCCATTCTGTTGATGGACCAATAATAGTAGAGGTCTCATAGCCCTTATATTGACCACTATTTAATACGGTATTCATTATGAACTCTTCGTTATTTCCTGTAGATAAAAGTTCTTCCGTATTCGAAGGAGCTCCAATTTGTGTGAAAAAAATAAAACTATTTTCTGCTTGACCTGAATGAATCAAGGTAGCTCCTAAATTTGCCATTGTAACAAATAGACCTGGACAATATTGACTCCAAGCGCTATAATTTGCCTCGACAGTAGTGTATAAGACAATGTAAAATCCATCAGGTATTGAATCTCTCAAAACATTGTTTAAAGTATTTAAACCCAGGCTATCTTGATAATATATAAAATATTTTTCTTCTCTGCTGCGGCAATTTGAATTACCTAAATCATGTCCATCGTCACCAAGAGTATGCCAAGGATTTAGAGAAATTGGATCTATAACAGCTAAATGTATAGCAGGAATATATGAGCAAATTCCATATTCTTGCCATTGTCCATCTATGAAATATACACTACCTGTACTTGATGCATTATCAAAATTTACTATTTTTAAATCCTTTTGAACCGGCAAGAAAGTCCTTTTTCGATTTAAAGAATCGTAGGTTACGTTTTCGAAATTGTTCTTTTTAAATTGGTAAAAATGATTTTGTCCCCAACCTTCTTTTCCTTTGATATATTGAAATGAGCTTTCATTCCAAACCAAAACAGTGCTATCTACTGCAGTTCTCCAAAAGTAAACCATACTATCTTGACATATTAAAGGAAAGGAATTTCCATTTACATCCAACCATTGATTGTATCCTACTTCTTGAACGCCACCTAATCTCTCTAACGAAAAAACGCGCTTTTCTGGACTATTATAAGAGTGAATGGTGTCTAATTCAAATAAATATTTTCGTATTCCTCCTATTGGATTCACAGTAGAAGCTTTTACGGTTACTGTGTCTCGAGGAATAACTGCAAATTCATAAGGGTAGACCGGTACAATTGCATCAAACTGCAAAAATAAAGATTTTGTTAACTGATTATTTGTTATTTCTTCATATTGCTCAGGAATAAAATTACTTTCATCTATTTTTACCTCGAAATTATTTACTCCAACAGCAATTTCGCCTTGAACTGGAATTTTGAATTTTAAGGTGTCAACATAGTTTAAGTTATTATAGGTAAAACTATAAAGTGAATCTATTGAACTCCCAGGGAAATCTCTTTTTATATTAACGGTAAAAGTGTCAGTAACAGAAATACCTAAGTTTTTTATTACCAAATTTAACTCGATACTGTCTACGCTTAGGTTAATAGTACTTGGCTCAAAATAAAATGACTGTTCGGTGATTTCAATTTCAGGTTTGGTATGCCAGTTTAATTTTAATAGAGGATCCCCATCTAAATTAACAGCACCATAAGTTCCTAAAAGTGCCAAATTATACTCATTAGCGGGATTAGCCTGCATAGCCACAATTGCATTTTGAATCTGATGACTTAATGGCTTTCCATAATCTTTGTTTGAAAATTGACTATATAATTCGATACTGTAGACATCAACATTTACATCATATTCTTGATCTGCAGAACCAACATAGGCAATTGCCCCTTCATCTGGAATTCTAATCATCTTTTCACCAAATGAATTATCTCTGCTATATATATCTCCAGAATGACAACCATTTCCATAAACAACAGGATATTTATGAGCATTATTCCAATTATTTGGTTCATCAACACTTATATCAAATCCATCAGCACTCGAGTGACCTAGGAAGGTTACAAGAGAAACTCCATTTTCTAACTGATCAGCTAATTGATTTAGTAGACTTGGGTCGAGTGGGTCAGTTGATATTCTTCTATAACTAGTAACATGACCAGCATAGTAATAATCTTCTATAATACTTCTCCAATATTCCATTTTGCCAAAGAAATTTTCATTTTGATATCCTGGATTTCCACCAACAAAATGGATTATTTGCTTTTGCCAATCTTTATTTTCAGATGTATAAACATCACTTTGATTTTGCTGAATTTCATATTCTTGCAGTTTATCTAAATAAGCAGATAACTCTTCATTAGAATTTACAGATACGCGACCAATAGGAATTAATGGTGCATAACCAGAACCTAAAAGATTAGCCGTATAACAAATGTCGCTTCCTGGATTTCCAAATGCAGGAATCAAGCTTGAAACCCCATAATTACTCATGTTGTAGTCCCTACCATAGGATGTTAATGGAGCAGTGTTGTATCCTTTACCTAAAAGCGTTAAAGCGACTGGTTTAACGGTAGATTGATTATAAGCATAAAGTGCAAATCTTCTTATTGCTGCATTATGCTTTGGTATTCCACCCCCGAATTGTAGATATAGTTCTTCTATATTTGCATAAACTACATTATAGTTCAAACTTCTATAATCTCGATATAATCTAGAAACAGAATCTAAACTTGGATGATAAATCATGAGATTAGCACTGTCATAAATTTCAGAGCCTAAATTTGTAAAATATAGTGAATTTGTATATGAATTAACAGGTGATAATGAGTTAACGTTTATTAAATTAGACACATCTTGAAAAATCACCTTTTGATCTTTATTGTTACCGCTATTTGAAATTAATGCTCTCCAATTTCCACCTCCTAAGTTTTCTGGTACAATATATTTCGGGGAACTACCGCCAAAAACTAGCATGAGAGGATTTGCATTAATACTAGAATTTGTTACCCTGACATGAGATTTTGATGTCGAACTATTTTTAATATAAAATGCATCTTTATTTAGGCCATTAAAACTTCCAGTTCTTGGATAATATAGAGACATATAGCTGAACGATTGATAATCGGTTAAAGCTCCTAAATCATCAATAATTTTTAAGCGAGTACGCAAAGAATTCGCTAAAAAGTAATTCGGTATATTTTTGTTTGTAATGATTTGCTTGTGACTTCTAAAAGTAGTATCTACCAATTGCAAATTGTCAGTATCAAAAGCAGAGTTTCCTAGCATCCAAATTAAATGATGATTGTCATTTGTCAAATTTGAAGTATCATCTACCGCTGCATTTGAATTTGAATTACTTTTACCGTGAAATAGTGCATTAGGAGCTTGATTACTCGAATATAAACTTGGTAAATTAAAGTAGGTATCATAATTATATTGACTGCCATTCATTTCACCACCAAACATACCACTGTAATATCCTTCTCCTGGCGAAAATTGAGATAATTGAACTCCATTTTCTAAATATGCAATATTATATGAGTTAGTACCATATGTTTCAGCTAAACCCCACATGTATGTTAATTCAGTGTGAGCTGAATATTCGCTTGCTTGAGCAGTTTCTATAGTAAACCTCTTGGTTGTAGCAGCATCATTCCAAGAGAAAAAGTAGTAAATTGTATCTGAAAAAATACTGTAGCCAGGATTTCCTATAGTGTTTGGGTCTTCAAATAATGTAGAATCTAACCAACCGTTATTTCTTTCAGCATAAAAAACAAAATAATCATTTGAATCAAATGAATTGTCTCCTCCATCAAAAACGACAATAGGCTGCTCTTTGTCTCGTCCAAAAATTTGAATATTTTGAGGAGTGAGTTCAGACATGGAAACCCCGCTCGCTTGAAGCGTTTGGTATGTAATTTTGTAAATTCCTTCTTGGACAACTTTAAATTTGTAGTATGGGCGATCGTAATTTATCCATTCATTACCATAAGGTTGAGCTATGGCAGTAAGAATTCCAAAAAATGTAAGTACAAAAACAAATAGTAATTTTATTTTCATTGCATTGGTGTTTTTGGTTCGGGCTTATTAAGCTTGACCCTTAGTGAAACAACATGAGAGTATAAGCCAACAGATTGGTCGAAGTTTGTAAAAGCATAATCTAAGTAGAAATTTTTAATATTTACTCCAAAACCTAGGTTTGGTTGTAATATCAAATTTTCTGAATCATCAAAATCTTTAATTTTCTGAATATTTCCTATTCCCATTCTCAATTGAAAAAAGTTTTTGTATCCAAATTCTACTCCTAAATATGGGTCAATACTGAATGGTTTAGATTTGATTAACACATTTCGTTTTCCATCCATCGTAATTGCCATGTCTAATTCAGAAGCAACATAAATTCCTTTTTTACCGATATCATATTTTCCTTGTGAACCTAAAATTAATCTTGGCAACGTTAATTCCAAACCATTTTGTGGTAGCACATTACCTGTTTTTGCAAAAACTTCTTTCATTTCTGTATTCAAATCAAAAATCCAAGCATTGAAAGTTGAAGTAACATCTCTAAGCATTAAGCCATGCTTCCAATGTTTTCCTTTTGAATATTGAGCTCCTGCGTCAATTCCAAATCCCCATGATTTTGCAAAATCTCCAACTTTTCGATGTATTATTTTAAAATTTCCTCCTACACTTAAGCCTTTAATGGGCAGTTTGCGAGCGTAGGAAAATAAAAAACCATAATCTGCAGCGGTGAACGACGAGATTTTATCGTAGTCAATTCTTCCTGCATTGTCAATCAATTGTGTTGTGTTTGGAATATCGTCCACAGCAAAACGAATGAAAGAAAAACCAACAGCACTGTTTGAATCGATACTTTTCGCTAAACCTAGATAATCGTATTTCGCAATACCAGCAAAATATTCGGAGTGCATCGCGCTGACTTCTAGCCATTTATTCACATTGATTAATCCCGCAGGATTCCAGTAACCTGAATTTGCACTAGCTGTTGAAGCTACAACTGCATTGGCTCTACCCATGGCATCTGCACCAAGTCCAATCTGTAAAAATTCATTAGAATATTTTGGTGCAATCTTATCTTGAGCAAAAGTTGTAAGCAAAGAAAATGAGCTAAATAGCAAGGCTAAAAGATTTTTTGACATAATTGTTGTATTTTTTTCAACTAATAAACTCATAAAAATAAAAAAAATTGTGTTCTTTGCACTTTAATATCACGTTGCTAAAATAACGATTTATTTTATAAAAAAGTTGTCTGATGAATAAAAATATGTTTTCAATGTTCAATATACCCAATCTGTTGACTGCTTCGAATATGTTGTGTGGTATTTTATCTATTTTATTGTCTTTAAGTGGTAGAATTGATTTAGCACCATATCCCATATTTTTAGGTGCAATTTTTGACTTTTTGGATGGTTTTATGGCAAGAATCTTAAAACAACAAGGCGAACTAGGAAAACAGTTGGATTCGTTGGCAGACATGATTACTTTTGGCTTGGCTCCAGGCATTATGATGTTTGTAATTTTATTGAAAATATCAGTAGATAAAAATCTATCTTTGGAATGCACAGAATGTGAATATTTAAGTTTTTCAACATGGATAGATGTTGTTTTACGAAAATTTCATTTTGAGGTTTTATTTGCATTATTAATCCCAGTCTTCTCCATGTTCCGCCTGGCAAAATTCAATTTAGATACACGTCAATCAGAAAGCTTTATTGGAGTTCCAACACCAGCAAATACCATATTTTTCTGCATGTTTCCTTTGATTTTAGTGCAAGATTTTGCTGTGGGTTCATTTCAATTTCAGGTGAGAGAATTCATCATGCAAGTGTGGGTGTTAATTCCAATTATCGTAATTATGTCCATTTTATTAATCTCTGAAATTCCACTTTTTTCGCTCAAATTCAAGCACTTCAAATGGAAGGGGAATGAGATTCGTTTCATATTCTTAATAACTTGTTCATTACTTATTCCACTAACTCGATTTTGGTCTATGGGAATTATTGTACTTTTGTACCTGATTTTATCCATAATTGAAAATATTTTAAAAACAAAAAAGCATGAAATTCAAAGCTGAAATCGATGTAATGCCATTAGATGCATTGTTGGATCCACAAGGAAAAGCAGTTTCAAACAGTATGAAAAATATTGGTTTGCCAGAAATTAACGGTGTGCGTATTGGTCGCCACATTCGTTTGTTTGTTGAAGCTGATTCTAAAGATCAAGCTAGTGAGAAAGTAGATGCTGCTTGTAAGAAATTGCTTTCGAATCAGATTATGGAGAGCTACTCTTTCGATTTGCAAGAAGCTTAAAAAAAACTTCAAACTTTTTCTATTTCCCCCTTTGACTTGCGAAGCATGCACCGAAGGTAACGGGGATTAAGGGGGAGGATTTCTAGAAATTTCAACTCGTTTTCCAATGAAAATTCTCGGTAAAAGTCTTATTGGGTATAGCGAATCTGTGTATTCCGATAAAAGTTTTAAGACGTTCAATCCGGTTTTGAATCGAGAAAATGATTTTGAAATTTTCAGTGCAACTGAACTTGAAATTGAATTAGCTGTAAATCTAGCATCTTCTTGTTTTACAGAATATTCAACACTTTCAGGAGAAAGCAGAGCTGGATTTTTATTGAAAATTGCTCAAAAGCTAGATGAAAACCGTACTTTTCTCAAGGAAATTTATTGTTTGGAATCTGCCTTGCCTGAAAATAGAGCAGAGGTAGAGCTGAATCGAACAATTCATCAATTGCGTGAATTTGCGGATCTTTTGACTCAAGAAAATTGGAATTTTTCATCCAAAGAAGATGGAAATCCAGATAGACAACCAAATCCTAAGCCTGAACTTCAAAAATACCTGAAAGCGCTCGGACTAGTTGTGGTTTTTGGTGCAAGTAATTTCCCTTTTGCTTATTCGACAATAGGAGGGGATAGTGCTTCTGCTTTAGCTGCTGGTTGTCCTGTGATTGTTAAAGCTCACCCTATGCATGCAGGAACGGGAGATTTAGTTGCGCAATTAGTTGTTGAAGCTGCTAAAGAAACTGGAATGCCGGAAGGTGTTTTTGCAAATTTAAATGGAATTGGTAACGAATTAGGTCAGAAATTAGTTCTTCATCCAAAAATAAAAGCTGTTGGTTTTACAGGAAGTTTTCAGGGTGGAATGGCCATTCATAAATTAGCTCAAACTCGTTTTGAACCTGTTCCTGTATTTGCAGAAATGGGAAGTGTGAATCCGATTTTTTTATTTGAATCAGCATTTGAACAGAAAGATTTAGTTGAAAAATTTGCCCAATCCATTAGTTTAAATGCTGGACAGTTTTGTACCAATCCAGGATTGATTATTTTGATGAAATCAGTAAAAAGCACAATGTTTATTGAAACTTTAGCTGAATCTTTACAAAGAATTGAAAGTCAAGCAATGGTGCATCCCAATTTGTGGAAAAATTATCGCAAAAATGCTCAATTGATTGGAGGACAAAATGAAATTATAGAATTAGTTGAAACTAAAGAGTTAAAAGATAATTTCATATCACCTTTGTTAAGAAAAACAACAGCTAAGTCATTTTTGGAAAACGATATTTTGCAAGAAGAAGTTTTTGGTTCACACACTTTAATTGTTGAAGCGGAAGACTCAAGTCAAATACTTGAAATAGTCAATAAAATTCACGGACAATTAACCTTAAGTATTTTTGCTGACCCAGAAGAGTTGAAGTTGCAAATTGAATTTCTAAGAATCTGTGAACAAAAGGCAGGTCGTTTAATTTTTAATGGTGTACCAACGGGAGTAGAAGTCTGTCAAGCAATGCATCATGGAGGGCCATTTCCAGCGACTACTGATTCTCGATTCACTGCTGTCGGAAAAGATGCAATTTATCGTTTTTTAAGACCTGTTTCCTTTCAAAACTTCCCATCTGATTTACTTGCTTTAATGAACAAATAAGTTCTAAACATTAGCTTTAAAAACTTAGTTGAAAACTTACAAGAATACTTTTTTTTATTTCAACGAAAATAAGTAAATTTGCTAAAAATTTAACAGTATGTCTGAATCAGTAGAATCAACAAAAAAAAGTAGCTCAGGAGTATTATTGCTCGTAATCCTAATTTTATTAGGTGTTTTGGCTTATATGGCTTATTTAATTTCTGGAAAAAATAAAGAATTAAATGCGCTTTCAAATGCCAACAAGGAATTGGAGGCTGATATGTTAGCAATGAATGGAATGTTAGCAAGTCGTGTTGAAAGCGGAAGTATGACCAATGATTTGAAAAAAGATTTCGAAAATATGTTGGATGTTTACGACAAGTTGATTGAAAAAGATGCCTCTAAAGCTGATAGTTTGAATATGCAAAAAGAAAAAATTCAAACTTTGATGGATCAAGTAGATCAATTGAAACGAAATAAAAAACTTTCGGCTAGAGAAATTGTGAAGTTACAACGTGAGACAGAAACATTACGTGGAATCATGAGAGGATATATCGAGCAAATTGATAAGTTGAATACCATGAATTTGCAATTAACAGCAGATTTGGAAACGACAACAACTACACTAAACAAAACTTCTGAAGAAAGAGATCAATACAAAACGGAAGCGGAAGATAATGCTGCGAAAGTGAAAAAAGGATCGAAATTACAAGCTTACGGCTTTACCTCAGTTGGTTTGAAAATGAAATTGAGTAATACAACTGAGCCTACAACTAAGGCGAAAAATTGTACAATGATTAAATCTTCGTTCACTATTTCAGATAATCCAATTACGCCAGCTGGTAAGAAAAATGTTTACATGCAAATTATCAATCCAGATGGAAAAACCTTGCAAACTCGCTCAAATTACACAGTTAAAACAGATTTGGGAGAGATTGCATATTCAGATAAAAAAGAAATCGATTACAACAACGAGCGTATCGATTTAGCAATTTTCTACGACTTAGGTGGAGAAGAAGCAGTAAAAGGAAATTATAAAGTGAAAATCTACTGCGACGGTCAATTGATTGGTAGTGATAGTTTTACTTTGAAATAAAAAATATTCTAATAAAAGATGGAAACATTAGAAAAAAGAGCAATTCAATACGATAGAACTGGTTTTGAGGATAAAGAATTGATTACAATTTATAAAGCAATTTTAAAACCTCGTTTGATTGAGGAGAAAATGCTGATTTTATTGAGACAAGGGAAAATTTCGAAATGGTTTTCTGGTTGGGGACAAGAAGGGATTTCTGTTGGTGCTGCTTATGCGATGAACGACGATGAATTTTTGTTGCCAATGCACCGAAATTTGGGTATTTTCACTACACGTGGAATTCCATTGAGTCGCTTGTTTGCTCAATTTCAAGGAAAAATGTCTGGTTTTACAAAAGGAAGAGATCGCTCGTTTCATTTTGGTTCAAAAGAGCACAAGATTGTCGGAATGATTTCACATTTGGGACCGCAATTAGGAATTGCTGATGGAATTGCCTTAGCATCCAATTTAAGAGATGAAAAGAAAGCTACAATCGTTTTTTCAGGCGATGGTGGAGCAAGTGAAGGTGATTTTCACGAGGCATTAAATGTGGCTGCGGTTTGGGATTTACCAGTAATTTTTGCAATTGAAAATAACGCATGGGGATTATCAACGCCAAGTAACGAACAATTTCGTTGTAAACAGTTCATCGATAAAGGAATTGGATACGGAATGGACGCTTTTCAAGTGGATGGAAACAATATTTTAGATGTTATTTCAACTGTTCGTAAAATCGCCGCTTCAATTCGTCAAAAACCAAGACCATTTTTGTTGGAATGTATGACTTTTAGAATGAGAGGTCACGAAGAAGCTTCTGGAACAAAATATTACCCAGAAGGAATTCAAGATACTTGGGCTAAGAAAGATCCTGTTTTGAATTATGAATTATTTTTAAAAGAAATAGGAGTCTTGTCTGAGGCAGATGTGGATCAATTTACAACAGAAATTAAAAATGAAATTCAAGAAGGTTTAGATATTGCTTTTGCTGAGGAAAAAATCACACCTGACACTGCGACTGAATATGCAGATTTATTTGCTCCTTTTCAACAAGTTGTAATTGATCCAAAAGGAAATAAAACTGAAAAAAGATTTATTGATGCCATTTCAGATGGTTTGCGCCAATCGATGCAGAAATATGACAATTTGGTAATCATGGGACAAGACGTTGCTGAATACGGCGGTGTTTTCAAAATTACGGAAGGGTTTGTTGAGGAATTTGGAAATAAAAGAGTTCGAAATACTCCTTTATGTGAATCTGCAATTGTTGGAACGGGCTTAGGTTTGTCTATTGCTGGGATGAAAGCTGTTGTTGAAATGCAATTCGCTGATTTTGTTACTTGTGGATTCAATCAAATAGTAAATAATTTAGCAAAAATGCATTGGAGATGGGGGCAAAATGCAGATGTTGTTGTGCGTATGCCTACTGGAGCAGGTTCTGCCGCAGGTCCATTCCATTCTCAAAGTAATGAAGCGTGGTTTTTCCATACGCCAGGTTTAAAAATTGTTTATCCAGCTTTCCCTGAAGATGCGAAAGGTTTATTGAATGCGGCAATTGAAGATCCAAATCCAGTGATGTATTTTGAGCATAAAAACTTGTACCGTTCAATTCGTGAGGACGTTTCTGACGATTATTTCACAGTTGAAATCGGGAAAGCAAGAACCATTCAAACGGGTGATGAAATTTCCGTAATTACTTATGGAATGGGTGTTCACTGGGCGATGGAAGCCGCAAAAAATCATCCTGAAATCTCCATGGACATTATCGATTTAAGAACTTTATTGCCATTAGATACAGAAGCAATTTATGAATCTGTTCGTCGCACTGGAAAAGTAATCGTATTACACGAAGATTGCATGACTGGTGGAATAGGAGGTGAGTTGGTTGCCTTGATCAATGAAAACTGTTTTGCACAATTAGATGCTCCAGTGAGAAGAATTGCTTCTTTAGATACACCAGTTCCTTTTATTGGTGAATTGGAAGATAATTTCTTACCGAAAAAACGTTTTGTTGAGGCATTAGTAGATTTGGCAAATTATTAAAATATTTATTGTATATTTGTAATACAAGGGACGTGAAATATTGCGTCCCTTTTATTTTCTTAAATAATTCTATGAAAAATATTTTAGCCTTAATTTTTATTTTACCAACAATCATTTTTGCACAAATTCCAACTGGTTATTATAACTCAGCTCAGGGTTTAACAGGTGACGCTTTAAAAATTGCCTTGCACAATATCATTGATAATCACACTGTTGTTTCCTACAATGGTTTGTGGAATTGCTATTCGAATACAGACCGTAAATCAAATGGAAAAATTTGGGATATTTATTCTGATGTACCTGGAGGAACTCCTGCGTATGAATTTACCTTTAGTTCTGATCAATGTGGAAGTTACGCAGTAGAAGGTGATTGTTATAACAGAGAACATACGTGGCCACAAAGTTGGTTTAACAGTGAGGCAGGAGCAGTTTCAGATTTATTTCATGTGTATCCAACGGATGGAAAAGTTAATGGTGAACGAGATAATTTTCCTTATGGGAATGTTGGTACAACGATTTATTTTCAAAGTACGAATGGCGGAAAACTGGGTATTACAACGGATTTAGGTTACAATACAGTTGTTTTTGAACCCATTGATGAATACAAAGGAGATGTTGCACGTAATTATTTTTACATGTCAACGCGATATTATTCGGAAGATTTCAATTGGACTAGTTCAGCGGCAACTATAAAATCAGAAATTAAAGCTTGGGAATTGAATGTTTTATTAACTTGGCATCACCAAGATCCAGTAAGTTCAAAGGAAACAGCGAGAAACAATGTGATTTATAATTCCTATCAGCATAATCGCAATCCTTTTATTGATCATCCGGAATGGGCGGATAGTATTTGGCAACAAACGGTGAATGATTTCGTAACCGCAGATGTAAAAGAATACAATGAATTAGATTTTATCTCCCTATTTCCAAATCCAGCTGAAGGCAAAGTTTATTTGAATTTGAACGAAGTAAATGATTTTGAAATAGAACTTTCTGATATTAATGGCCAAAAACTTGATTTTGAAATACTAAAAACAGACAATTTAATTGAAATAAATACAGAAAACTGGAATAAAGGAATGTATTTTTTGACAATTAAAACGGATCAAAATATTCGTACATTGAATTTCTTGAAATAATTTTACTTTCTTTTTCGTAATTGTTCTTCCATTCTTTTGGTAATCAATTGAAAAAGCAATTTGGTATCCTTTTCGTTTAATTTTCTACCGAAACGTATCACTTTCCCCATGTAATCAAATTCTAAACGCTGTCCACCGCGAATCCAAGGTGAGGCTTCCCAAACAGCTTGAATGGAAGTTTCTTTGGGTTGCATGATGCGCATTTTTGTTATATTCTCTAAGTAGTAAGTTTGAGCTTTACCATAGGATTTGATACCATTTTTGATATTTAAGCCAACTTCATTGATTTTAAGATATTCCTTCCCCCAAAGAAGCCATAAAAACTGTCGGCCAACTCTAAAGGCATAATAAGCCCAAAAAACCATGAAAATGACTACAATTAATTGTTCTTGTTGATTGAGTTTAAGCGTAAAAAATGCCCACGTCATAACGCCACCAATTGTCATCCACATCGCAAACCAAGCTCCCATTAAAGCCTTTTGCCAGCCAATATTTTCGGGTGAAATAACAATTGTGGTTTTATTTTTATCGTCTACAAAAGAAGTTCGTTCGCCAATCCATTTCATGGAGCAAAAGTAACAAAAAAAAGCGTTGAATAATTTCAACGCTTACAAATAGATTATAAAATTGTGTTTTAAAACCTTGCTGAAGATGCCGCTGAAGCTGCAAATAGCATTATAAACCATACAATATTATAAAAGAAGGAAAATGTTAAGCCAATGATTCCTGTAACAAGACCTCCGGTTGCCATTCCTTTTGATGAAAGTGCCATTTCTCCATTGTCAATGGCTTTTTTAGTTTTTACATAAAATACTATACCCAATATTCCACAAACTAGACCTACCAAAGGAGCCCAGCATAAAACGATTGATACGATTCCGGTTACCAACGAGGCAACTGCTGTTCCATTTGATTTTTGATTTAAATCTAAATTTTCTGACATGATTTTATTTTAAATGTTTGTAGTTTACAGAATACATGATAATGAAAGCAATAGAGAAAATTGCAGCAATTATAAGGCTAATACTTGAAATAGCACCCATCATGTTATTTGTACCTCCATCCATGTTAGACATCATCACAACTGAACCCGCGAAAGGAAAAATGTGTCCTGGAATGTAAGTAAAAAAACCAATTTTCTTTAATTTCCACATTAAAAGAGCACCTACTAAACAAAGTGAGTTTCCTAAAAGGTTCATTAAATAAGAAAACATTCCGTATTTTCTTGTTACTTCAACGATTGAACTCATATCTCCCATTGGATTTTTTGCAAACAAATCTCTCTGAAGTTCCAAAGTTTTCATACTACTTTCAAAAGTAAAAATGCTCCACAATGAACCTAGGATTCCTAGTCCCGCACCAACAAAAGTTAAAATACAAAGAACTTTTAAAAACATCGGTAATCCTCCTTTGTTTTCGTTTTCTGAATTATCTAAAATATCTTCCATAATTATAATTTCTAAAAAAAAAGTCTGACCATCAGGGGTCAGACTTTAATAAATGTTATTTCAATCTTATTGATTTTCCATTTTTTGTAAGTCGTTAGACAACTCTTGCAAATCAATTTTAGCATCACCAACACCTTCGTTGATAGCTCCTAAACCAATTGCCATTAATAAACTCCATACTGTTGCAACGATTCCGATAATTAGACCAGCAATACCTAATCCTTTTTTACCACCTGTTTTACCAAGTTTTGACATACCCATTGCAGACATAACAACAGAAGCAATACATAATACTACCCAAAGATAAGCCAACCATGGACTTCCACCAGTCATGATCATACCAGCAGCGATTACTCCGATAATTCCTGTGAATAATAATCCAACTAAAGATAAGATGAATCCTCCTACTGCTAAACCTTTACCTTGTGGTTGGTTTGAATTTAAGTCTAAATTTTCTGACATAATGATTAAATTTTAAAGTTATAGGACAAATATAAATGTTATTTTTTAATTTCCTAATTTTTGTTAAAAAAATCTTATTAACATTTGCCATGTTGATAAGGCTATTCTAGATTTAGTAAATTTGTATTATGAAAACCAAACTTTTCGTTGTTTTTGGAGTATTGATTTTAATGTTGAGCTCTTGCAAAAAGAAAGAATTTACTTTCACTTTAAAAGGAAGCGTAGATGACAAAACATTTTCTACAGCATTAGTAGGTGCAAAAATTTATTTGGAGGAAGTTATTCCAGGATCCACAAGTGAGCCAATAATTCATGAAACCACTGTAGCAAGCGATGGTTCATATGAATTTACATTTGCTAGAAATAAAGCAACTGAATATATCGTCACGATTGTGAAGCAAAATTATTTTGATATTGTTGAGCATATTAGTTTTAGCGATTTTTCAACGGAAGAACCCTTGGTCAAAAATTTTGAAACCACTGCTATGGCATGGGTTAAATTAATTTTTAACAATGTTGCTCCTTCTGCGATCGATGACGATTTAAGATATACCAAACAACAAGGAAAAGTAAGTTGTTCAATGTGTTGTCCAACGAGTGAACAGCATATTTATGGACTAGGACAACAGAGCGTAATTTGCGTGAATGATGGAAACACTTCTTATTCTTACCTATATTTTTCTACAAATCCTGTGAGTAACGGTATTGAAGAAATCTACACACCTGCTTTTGATACTGTGGAATTAATAAAAAATTGGTAGATTGAATTTTTAGAACCCACCTTTATTTAACTTACGATTCATGTTTTCTAAAATTTGATCGTAAATTTGTTTCATTTCATCTTGCCTTGAGCCATAATAATTCATTGCTTCATCAAATCTTCTGAAACTGATATCGTATTTGTTTAATAAAGTGTCTCCAGATTTCTTTGCAATTTCTTGAAATTGATTTAATGAAGGGTATTTTGATTGAATATTTTGTTCTATAAGCATTAATTCCTCTAAAACGACAGCTAATGAATCCTTTGGAAGTAAATTATTTGGAGCAGGAATTTCATTCACCTTAATTTGACAAGCTGAAAAAATAACTACAATATATAAAAGGTATAAAAATTTCATTTAGCGATTAAAAGTAAGTCTTTTTCCTCTGAAAGTTGTGTTAACTTTTCCATTTTGATAGACGATTGTCCCATTAACAAATGTAGTAACTATTTTATGTGAAAATTCCATTCCATCAAAAGGAGACCATCCGCATTTGGATAAAATAGATTCTTTTGTAACTTTCGTAGTTGTTTTTGGATCTACTAACACTAAATCTGCATAAAATCCTTCACGAATAAACCCTCTCTCTTCTAACTTGAAACATTGAGCAGGAGCATGAGCCATTTTTTCAACCATTTTTTCTAAGGAAAGAACACCTGCTTTTGTTTTTTCTAGTACAGCTAACAAGGCATGCTGCACAAGTGGTCCACCTGAAGGTGCATTCAAATAAGATTGAGATTTTTCATCTAAAGTATGAGGTGCGTGGTCAGTTGATATAATATCGATACGATTATCCAAAACAGCTTTCCAAATTTCAGTTCTATCATTTTCAGTTTTTACAGCGGGATTCCATTTGATGAAATTTCCTTTCGTAGGATAATCTTTGTCCGAAAACCACAAATGGTGGACACAAGCCTCAGCAGTGATTAATTTTTGCTCCAAGGGGATAGAATTGTCAAAAAGAGCCAGTTCCTTCGCTGTAGAGATATGGAGAATATGTAATCTTGTATTGTGTTTCTTAGCTAATTTTACAGCCATTGATGAAGAAAGATAACAGGCTTCCTCACTTCTAATGATTGGGTGCATTTCTATTGGGATATTTTCTCCATAAGTGGCTTTTGCTTGTTCCAGATTTCGTCGAACAGTCATTTCGTCCTCACAATGCGTTGCAATTAACATCGGTGGAACTTTTGAAAATAAATTTTCTAAGGTTTGTTCGTTGTCAACAAGCATATTCCCTGTTGATGAACCCATAAAAATTTTAATTCCACATACATTTTGGTGACTCGTTTTTAATACTTCGTCAATATTATCATTGGAAGCACCCATGAAAAAGGAATAATTTGCAGGAGAATTATTCGCAGCAATATCGTATTTATCTTGCAACAATTCTTGTGTCAAAGCATTTGGAACGGTGTTTGGCATCTCCATAAAAGAAGTAATTCCACCGGCAACAGCTGCACAAGACTCAGTGTGAATGGTGCCTTTATGTGTCAAACCTGGTTCACGAAAATGTACTTGATCGTCAATGCAACCTGGAATCAAATATTTACCCTCAGCGTCAATTATTGTTGCATTTTCATATGAAATGGAAGGAGCAATTTTTTCTATGCGCTCGTTTTGAATAAGTAGGTCCGAAATAAATTGCTTTCCTTCGTTGATTATAGTTGCGTTTTTGATTAAAATTGTTGACATTAGATATTCATTTTTTTCATTTTCCAAACCCCATAGAAAGCCTCTTTAAAGATTCCTGAGGACATTTTTGATTCTCCTTTAACTCTGTCTGTAAATACAATTGGTACTTCAACAACTTTGAAGCCATGTTTTATAGCTGCGTATTTCATACAAATTTGAAATGCATATCCTTTAAAATGGATATTATCTAATTTTATTTTCCTTAAAACAGAATGATGGTAACATTTATAACCAGCAGTGGTATCTTTTATTCCAATAAATAAAATCATTCTTACATATATAGATGCGAAATACGACATCAAAATTCTATCCCATGGCCAATTGGTGATTTTTCCACCTTTACAATAACGTGAACCGATACTTAAATGACCTTTTCCATCTGAAATTGCCTCTAATAAGCGTGATAAATCATCAGGATTATGCGAAAAATCACAATCCATTTCAAAAATATACTCGTAATTGCGCTCTAAAGCCCACTTAAAACCATGGATATAAGCTGTTCCTAAGCCCAATTTACCACTTCTTTGTTCTAAAAATAAGGTTTCAGGGTACGATTCTTGCAATTTTTTGACTAATTCAGCAGTTCCGTCAGGAGAAGAATCGTCAATTATCAATACGTGGTGATTTTCAGGGTACGACAGTACTTGTTGAATCATTTTTTCAACATTTTCTTTTTCGTTATACGTAGGAATAATAACTATATTCTTCGACACACCGTGATTTTGAGGTAAAAATAAGTATAAATACGATTTAAACGTGTTTATATTTGAAAATTAACGATTTTTTTGATAAAATTTTAAAATAATGTCATTTAGCATTTGAAAATAAAAATAATTCCTTATCTTTGCACTCCAAATTAAGGAAAAAACGTTTTCCTTTAATAGTTGAAATAATGTCGTTCCGATAAGAATCGGAAGTGGTGGTCCCGATAGCTATCGGGATGTTAGACACGCCGGTGTGAAATATATCGTTATTTTACAAAATAGTTGAAATAATGCGGATGTGGTGGAATTGGTAGACACGCCAGACTTAGGATCTGGTGCCGCGAGGTGTGTGAGTTCGAGTCTCACCTTCCGTACAAAAATTAATGGTGTTGCGATTACGTGATGCCATTTTTTATTTTTTAAATTTAAAAAGAAGTTGAAATGAATGTAATTCGTGAAGACATTAACGCTCAAACAGCGATTCTAAAAGTTCAGGTTTCTCCTGCAGATTACCAAGGTAAAGTAACAAGTGCTTTAGAAAAGTACAGAAAACAAGCAAAAATTCCAGGATTTAGACCAGGGAAAATTCCAATGGGAATGATTCAAAAACAATATGGTAAATCTGTATTGGCCGAAGAATTAAATAAAATTGTGAATGATTCTTTGTATTCATTTGTTAGTGAACAAAAAATTGAAATCCTTGGAAACCCAATTCCAAAGGAAGACGCAGAGGTGAAAGGTGATTTCAATAATCCAAGTGATTTTGAATTTATTTACGAAATCGGTCTAACTCCTTCAATCGAAATTAAATTATCTGCAAAAGATAAATTTGATTACGTAAAAGTAAAAATCGATGATACCTTAATGGATAAACAAATCGACGACTTAAGAAGAAGATATGGAAAATTAGTAGCTTCTGAAGCAGTTGCTGATAAAGATTTGGTTTTAGGTCAATTTGTTGAATTAAATGATGACGATTCAATTAAAGAAGGCGGAATCATGCATTCTTCAACTATTTCAATTGAATTTGTAGAAGATGCAAAAATGAAGAAAGCACTTTTAGGTAAAAAAGTTGGAGATAAAGTAATTGTTGACCCAGCAAAAGTTTCTAGAGGAGGAAAAGATACAGCAGCAATGTTGGGAATTAAAGAAGATGAACTAGCTGCAATTTCAAACAAGTTTCAATTGACAATCAACGAAATTCGTCAAATGGAATTAGCCGAATTGAATCAAGAATTATTTGACAAATTATTTGGTGAAGGTGCTGTAAATTCTGAAAAAGAATTGAAAGAGCGCATTTCTAAAGATTTAGAAAATATGTTTGCGAACGATTCAGATCGTATCTTAACAAATACCATTTATAATTCTTTAATGGATACAACGAAAGTTGAATTGCCAAAAGAATTCTTGAAAAGATGGATTAAATTGTCAAATGAGAAACCAATCACCATGGAAGAGATTGAGGAGCAATTTGATGGTTACGAAAAAGGAATGAAATGGCAATTGATTCAAGGTCATATCTTTAAAGCTAATGATTTAAAATTAGATCAACAAGAGGTGATTGAATTCACAAAAGGATTGTTAGTGAACCAATATGCACAATATGGTTTGCCAGCACCTGAAGAAAAAGAATTGATTCAATCTGCAGCAAAAGTTTTGTCAAACAAAGAAGAAGCAAACAGAGTTTACGACATGATTGCTGAAACAAAATTGACAGATTACTTCAAAAATACAGTGAAATTAAATGAGAAAATGGTTTCTTACGATGAATTCGTGGAAATCGCTTCGAAATAAGATTTAGATAAAATAAAAAGGAACCACTTTCGGAAGAGAGTGGTTTTTTTTTGTTTGGTATCGGAGTGTTATTGTTTTTTGTATCGCAAAGGGTGGCATAGGTTTCGCGGAGTTCGCAAAGGCTTAACGTAAAATTTCTTCCCATTTTAAACTCTTTGCGCCCTTAAAACACCCAGTGCATCAAAAAAAACTTTGCTCAACTTTGCGTTAAAAATGAAATACTAATTCAAAATCCGCTTCAAGCCAATACGTTTTCGATCCACATCAATCTCTAAAACTTCCACGTCCACATGTTCGTGAAGTGAAATGAATTGTGCGGGATCTTCCACGAAAACATCTGCCAATTGTGATTTGTGAATCAAACCTTGTTCTTTTAAACCAATATTTACAAAGGCTCCAAAAGCTGTAACGTTGGTCACAATTCCTGGTAATTTCATTCCAATGATTAAATCTCCAATGGTTTTGATAGATTCTCTAAATTCAAGAACTTTGGCTTTTTTACGTGGGTCACGTCCTGGTTTTTTTAACTCTGAAACAATGTCCTCGAAGGTAAATTTATCAATTTCAGGAAAATCACTGTGTTTGATTTCTTTTAAAACTTTTTCATTTCCAATTAGCTCTTGAACAGTTAGTTTCAAATGTTTTGCAATTTTCTCTACAAAAATGTAGGCTTCTGGATGGACCGCTGAATTGTCCAAAGGATTTTCTCCCTCACGAATTCTTAAGAATCCAGCAGCTTGTTCGAAAGCTTTGTCACCCAATCGTTTCACTTTTTTAAGTTCTGATCGAGATTTAAAACTTGTATTTTCTTGTCGGTAAGCTACAATGTTTTCAGCTGTGGCCAAACTTAGACCTGAAACATAACTCAATAAATAAGGAGAAGCTGTGTTTAAATCTACACCAACACTATTCACGGCAGAAACCACAACATCTGTCAAGGCATCTTTCAATAAACTTTGATTTACTTCATGCTGATATTGTCCAACACCAACCGATTTTGGGTCAATTTTCACCAATTCGGCCAATGGATCCATCAATCTTCTTCCGATAGAAACCGCTCCACGAACAGTAACATCGTAATCTGGAAATTCTTTTCGTGCAATGGAGCTAGCAGAATAAATCGAAGCACCGTCTTCACGCACAGAAAACACTTCTAAATCTCTATCAAATCTAATGTGTTTGATGAAATTTTCAGTTTCTCTTCCAGCTGTTCCATCTCCGATTGCAATGGCTTCAATTTTATACATGTGTACCAGTTGGGCAATTTTGGCAGCTGACTTATCTCTTTCATTTTGGGGTGGGTGAGGGAAGATGGTTGCGTTATTCAATAAGTTTCCTTGTTCATCTATACACACAACTTTACAACCCGTTCTGAAACCTGGGTCTAAAGCTAAAATTCGTTTTGAACCTAATGGTGGAGCTAAAAGTAATTGTTTTAAGTTCGTTGAAAATATTTTAATCGCTTCTAAATCAGCTTTTTCTTTGGCTTCGTTGATGACTTCATTTTCCAAGGATGGACAAAGTAGGCGTGTGTAAGCATCTTTACAAACTTCTGCGACCAATTCACCACATTCATCATCTGATTTCACAAAAAATCGTTCCATTTGTTCCAATGCAGTTTCCTTTTCAGGTTGCACTTTTAAACCCAATAAACCTTCGCGTTCTCCTCTGAAAATCGCTAAAAAACGATGTGAAGGAATTTTGTAAAGCGGTTCAGAAAATTCAAAAAAGTCTTTGTATTTCTGAGCTTCTTCGCTTTTTCCTTTCATTATTTTGGACTGCAAAACTGATTTTCGTTGAAACAATTGACGCAAACGACCTCTAAAAACGGCATTTTCATTCATATATTCCGCCATAATGTCTTTTGCGCCAGCAATAGCCATGTCTTCGTCAATCACATCACCTTTCACAAAACGTTCAGCCATTTGATAAGGATTTCCTCCACGTTGTGAAATAATCATTTTTGCCAAAGGCTCTAAACCTAACTTTTTGGCTTTTTCACCACGAGTGAGTTTTTTCTGTTTGTATGGTAGATAAATATCTTCTAAAATATTAGCATCAAAACAGGTTTCAACTTTAGATTTTAAATCTTCAGTCAATTTACCTTGTTCTTCTATGGCTTTTAAAATAGTTTGTTGACGTGAAATGATTTCATCGTATTTTTTATTTAAATCACGGATTTGGGTAATTTCAACTTCATCTAAGCCACCTGTCATTTCTTTACGGTAACGCGCAATGAAAGGAACTGTAGCGCCTTCGTTTAATAAGTTTAAAGTATTTTGAATCGCTTTATCAGCTAAGCCAGAGTTGGATTGAATGAAAGATAGTGTTGTCATAGACTTTTTATTTGAAATACAATACTTTTAAATTGCAATTTGCAAAAATAGAGATTTAATTTTAAGCTTGAAAATAAATGTTAAATGTTAAAAAACCCTTAATTTTTTCTGATAATGAATCGTTTACCGTAAATTAGCAGCCGCTAAAATAATTTTATGAAGCAATTTTTAATTATAAGTGTTTTGATTTTGATGAGTTTTATCACGAAAACAGAATACAATCAAACAGGGAAAGCAAGCTATTATTCAAATAAATTTGTGGGAAGAAAAACTTCTTCAGGAGAGGTTTTTAAGCAAGATTTATTGACAGCTGCACATAAAAGCTTAAAATTCGGCACTTTGGTAAAAGTCACAAATTTAAAGAATGATTCAATTGTGGTAGTTAAGATTAATGATCGCTTGAGTCAAAAATCTGCTAGCCTTATAGATTTAAGTTTGAAAGCAGCTAAACAATTGAAT
>JBKCGI010000175.1:0-3917 GCA_046303515.1 Flavobacteriia bacterium
CCTTCTATAGCTGGGGCGCCAAGTGTGATTTTACCACCGTTGTCAACTAAAAGTACTTTTTCAAAATCTAATTTTGAACCTACTTCTGCATCCAATCTGTGAACAAAAATCTTTTGGTCTTTTTGCACTTTAAACTGCTGCCCTGCTATCTCTACAATTGCGTACATATAGCTTTTTTTTAAATTATTTCAATAAATCGAGGGGCAAAGATACATAAAAAATATTAAATACAAAGGAATTAAGTGTAAAAAATGTAGAATTTTATTTCTCCACCAAACTCAACCAAGTCAAAATCACTTCTTGTAACTTTTTTTCCTTGTTTTGGATGTCTTCCAAATTTTCAAAAGTGACAATTCTTCTTCCATCGGTATACGCTCCAGTTAAAAATCCAGATACATCATTCACTTTGGCTCCGCTTGGAAAAACAAGCATGATTTTACCTTTGTGTAAGTTGAAAACAATTAATTCGCGTTTGTATTCTTTTGGATCAAAATCTTGCATTGCTCCAGTATAATAAAAACTTGGATTGTTCCATTTGATGCGTTCACCAACCTCTTGATCTGTTGCCAAAATAATTTCACGCAGTTTTGTGACACATTTTGCCAATTCGGGTTCTAAATTCGAAATATGTAAATCAATTTGTTCTTTGTCTGAAAGTTTACTTTTAGCCATATTTAAATTTCAAATTTTAAACCATCAAAAGCTGGAAAAACATTTTCTGGAAGTTTAGTTTTAATTTCTTCATGTGTTCCGAAGTAATGAGAAATGTGTGTTAAATAGGTTTTTTTCGGTTTGATGTCGGCAATGAATTCCAAGACTTCTTCTAAATTGAAATGCGAAATATGTTCAAATTCATGCAAGCAATTGACAACTAAAATATCACAATTTCTTATTTTTTCTCTTTCTTCACCAGATACTGTTTTGGCATCGGTTATGTAAACAAAATCCTTGATTCTAAAACCAAAAACAGGCATTTTATAATGGTAAACCAATATCGGCGTTATTTCCATTCCATTTGGTAAAACGAAATTTTTATTCTCAATTAGGTTGAGGTTTAGTTTAGGAATGCCAGGATAGGATTGATTATCAAAAACATAGTGGAATTCTCGTTTCAGTGCAATTTCAACATTTTCTGAACAAAAAATTTCCATATGCTCATTTTGTTTGTGGTTGAAAGCGCGTACGTCGTCTAATCCTGCCACATGATCTTTGTGCTCATGGGTAAATAAAACGCCATTTAAACTTTTTACCTTTTCACGTAACATCTGTTGACGGAAATCTGGACCTGAATCAATCACATAATTTCCAGTTTCCGTTTCAATTAAAACCGAACAACGTAAACGATTATCTTTTGTGTCTGGAGAGGTGCAAACTTTGCAATCACATGCGATTACGGGAACTCCCTGTGATGTTCCTGTGCCCAAAAGTGTAATTTGAATTCCTTTTTCCTTCAAAACCAGTTGAAAATTATATTTTTTGTCTGATAAAATTGACAAGCAAAAATGCCCAAGACAAAATTAAAAATAATCCTCCAATTGGTGTTATTGGTCCAAGAATTTTCGAAATATTTAAACCGATTAAATGTTGTAATGCTAGTCCGTAAATAGAACCTGAAAAACAAATTACACCTAGTAGCATGAAACGCAAAATCCATTTCATGGAAAAAGTTGTAAAAGGAAAAATTAATCCCAAGATTAGGAAAGCAAAACCATGGTACATTTGATAATTCACACCAACTTTAAAAGAATCTATACTTTTTTCAGGGATTTTTCCTTCTAAACCATGTGCTCCAAAAGCGCCTAAAATTATTCCTGTTAAAAGTAAAAATGTTCCTAAAATAAATGCGTTTTTTTGAAATTTTGTCATGTGTTAACGGTAAACAGATTTGTATGATAAATAGCGGTTGTAAACAGTGTTCACGTAATTTGCTGTATGTGAACCTCGCATTGCTCCATTTTGTACCACTTCATCACGATAATATTTAGCCTGCGACAGATTTCGAACCATTAATTCAACATTTCCATCCCAAACTTTCGGATTATAACCGTGTTTTTCAGCCAATCGTTGTGCGTCCTTGATGTGACTCATTCCCGCATTGTACGATGCTAAGGCAAATTTATAGCGTTGTTTTTTGTCTTTAACTTCTGGCCAAGATTGGTAATCGCGGTATAATTTTTTTGTCCCTCCAGCAATCTGAACTTCGGCTGGAGAATTTGGATAAACCCCAAATTTTGGTCCAACTTCAGGCATAAACTGCATCATTCCATAAGCTCCACCAAAACCTGTTATGTTTGGATTAAATTTAGATTCTTGATATGCAATTGAAGCGATTAATTGCCAATCCCAAGAATATTTGGCTGCTTCACGCTTGAAGTAAATGTCGTATTTAGAAAGTTGTCCACCTTTTGTACTTGAGAATTCATCTTGTGATTTGCTTGTCAATTCAGCTAATTCAAAATATTTATGCTTCATGTAATTGAAAGATGCTTTTTGCATGTAGCTATGTAACCACTGATTAACTCGAGCCTTTAACAATGGAGATGTTTTACGAAGTGCAAAGCCAATTTTTTGGCGTACACTGATTTCTAAGTTGATATCGATATTGTCGTAAAAACGGCTGTTTACTTGGGCTATGTTTTTTTCTACAACTGTATAATCGATCTTACCTTCAGATACTTGTTCAATTAAATCTTCACCAGAAACTTCTCCTGTTTCTCCTTGAATTAGAATTGAATCACCAATTTCTTCTTGTAAGTGAATTAATCGCTGATAATAACTTGAATTCTTCCAAACGTAAATCTTTTTATTTGCCAATTGTACTGGGTCGATGAGTAGTTTTTTACGTATTTCATCACGAGTCATTTTATCCCAGCCTTCAGGTTTGCGTTGGATTAAAACTTGACTTGTTCTTAAAAAAGGAATCGAGAAATCAATTTCGTTTTGTCTTTCTTTGGTGATTGTGTAGTTACAAGCAACAATATCTCCTTCGCCATCATTTAGCATTTGATTGATTTCATCTAGATTTGTAACTATTTTCACCTCTAAATCAACTCCAATTTCTTGCGCAAATTCTTTGAGTAATTCATACTCGAATCCCATTTTTTTACCTCGGTAAATGAAGTATGAAGTTGAACTGTTTTCGGCTAAAACGACAAGTTTACCTTTTTTGATTATTTCTGGTAAATCTAATCCTTCAACTGCGTCAATTTTATTTTCCTCGTTTTCAGAAGATGAACAAGCTTGTAATCCTGCAAAAAGCAAAATTAGTAACAGATTGATTATTTGATATTTAAATTGTTTTTTCACTATAAAATAGTCCAAAATAGAAAGCAAGTTACACTTTTATTTTGAAATATCAACATTAAATTTTGAAATTGCTGCTTCCATGTAGATTCTAAATACTTGATTGATAGCTTTTTCGTGTTTCAAAAACACCTCTTTTCCAAACTTTAAATTATTATCAAATGAAATTCGTTTTGAAACACCTTGGCACATTTTGTTTAAACCATCAATACTTGAGTAGTGAGCAATCCAATTCATTTCTAACATTTTGCTAATCATTAATTTAAAGGAATCAGTGTAAAATTCATTTTCAAGATGTATGCTTTCATAGAATTCTTTCAAAAATTGATTAATTTCTTTGGAGTGATAATCTTTCCAGTTTTTAGCAAGTAGATGATCGAAAAACAAGTCGATGGCTATGGATGAAATTTTAGGTAATTCTTCGTAAAGTTCATGTTGCAATTCATTTACAAGTGGAAAATGGTCAATAAAATCATCAATTTGGCGATGTAAAATTAATCCCTTTTGAATTTCAATTGGAAAATGACTTAAATCTCTACCTTTAACAAAATCTCCAAAGAGATTGTTCAACATCAAAGTTTTGTCGTTATTTGAAAAATACAAATGTCCGAGAT
>JBKCGI010000176.1:0-20182 GCA_046303515.1 Flavobacteriia bacterium
GGCACGGTACCTCCCTGTACTTAGTTAACACTACTTCATCTATCGCTATCAAATCCCTCTATTTTTGAAAGTTTCAAAGAAAAAATTGCAAAGGATGAATTTGTTGAATGGGAAGAAGTTTACAAAGACATGTTTTACGGAACGCTAAAATCTGAAATTCAACGTATTTGGAGTAATGGTCACCATGTGATTTTTGATGTAGATGTGGTAGGTGGACTAAATTTGAAAAAACAATTTCAAGAGAAAGCTTTGGCTGTTTTTGTCAATCCTCCTTCTGTAGAAGCTTTGGAAGAAAGATTGCGTTACCGAAGTACAGAAACGGAAGAAAAAATTCAAACGCGCTTAGCAAAAGCCAAAGTAGAATTAGCCCGAGCAAATGAATTTCATTATATTTTGAATAATTTTGATTTAGATATTGCCTGCCAAGAAGCAAAGAAAGTGGTTTTAGATTTTTTAAATTCTTAATGAAAATTGGTTTATTTTTCGGAACGTTTAATCCAATTCATGTTGGACATTTGATTATTGCAAATCACATGGCAAACCATTCCGATTTGGACCAAATTTGGCTAGTGGTTTCACCTCAAAATCCCTTCAAAGAAAAAAAGACCTTGTTAGATGATCATCACCGTCTGCAATTGGTTCGTTTGGCTGTAGAAGATAATCCTAAATTAAGTGCTTCAAACATCGAGTTTTCTTTGAGTCAACCGAGCTATACCATACACACTTTAGTTCATTTGAAAGAAAAATATCCACAACACGAATTTTCTTTGATTTTAGGTGAAGACAATTTGAGAACCTTCAACAAATGGTTTAACTACGAAGTGATTCTCGAAAATTACAAATTGTTTATTTACCCAAGAAATCTAACAGTTCAAGAAAGTGAATCTGAACTTAAGCCTAATCTATTTTTCGAAGAAGCAAAAGGTCATCCAAATGTTATTTTTTGCCAAGATACACCTTTGATGAAAATTTCTTCTACCTTTATTAGAGAAGCAATCAAAAACAAAAAAGATGTGCGCTATTTATTAACAGAGCCGGTTTATAGGTATGTTGACGAAATGAATTTTTATAAGTGATTTCATAACTTGTATTTTCAAAACAACCGAGCTCCATTGTGATCTAAATATCCAATTTCATAATTTTTATCTACAACAATGAAGTTTTTATTTACTGCTAAAATGATTTTATATTCATTTGGTTGAATGACTTTGTAGTTTTCATCCACCAAACCATAGGCAAATTTGTTAACCGAATCGTGATAAAGCATAAAAGGGCTTTCAACCTTACTTTTTGTGAGATCAAACATACTCACGTACATATTTTTCGAGATTATTTTTTCGTTTTTTGAGTTGATTTGGTAGACAAGTCCGTTTTCATCTCGCGTTTCTAAAATAAAATCAGGTCCAGATTTAACAACATCTAAATACACATTTTTTAATAAAACATTCTTGTTGGTGTCAATCAGATTGTATTTGTCATTTTTGGTTTTGATAAAATATCTATTTGAATCCAATGCTATAATTTCATGTGCTGAGAACAAATGTAATTTTCCAGACATATAAACACCACAAGCTTCAGGGTTTTCATCCCAGTAAATTGATTTAGAACCATCTCCAATCTTGAAAGCCCCATTTTTACTAATTAAGTCTTTTGTATTTGAAGCATAACCATTACCTAAAATTTTTCCCGAAGTGTCAATTCCCTTCCAAAATGAATTTTTACAGATCATCAAAATTGGAGGACCAAAATTTGGCAAATATGAAAAATAATTTGCATTAGTATCTTTATAAATTTCTGCCAAGGAATTATTGTATACAATACTTGATTTATTTTCAGAGACACAAACGTAAAAATCTTCTAAAACAAAGAAAAAATCATTTGCATGCAACTCTTTCTCTAAAATTCTGTAGTTTTTTATATCAATAACTTTGTAACATTTTTTCCCCTCTTTCAGATATCTTATTGTATATTTATTGAAATATTCTTTAGCATGTTCATTGTATTGTACCTTTATACTAGAAATAACATTGCCGTTTTTGTCCAAAAATTCTATTAAATTCTTTTTAAATACTACAAATTCATCTGTGTTTATGGGGTAAATAGTTTCATTTTCTCCAGTTTCATAGAATTTGTTTGAACCTACAAAATATTGAACCCTTTTATTATTTTGTCTAAGATAAAGAATACGGTCTTCGAATAATTCACATCGTTCTGTTGTTGTATTGAATTGATGTGTAAATTCTATAGTATTTCCAAGGTAACAAGTTATTTTACTTGTGCGGGAAATACTATCAGAAATTATACATCCATAATGGTTATAGTTTGATGAAATAACAAAATAAAAATCTGTTTTGGAAGGTTTTAGAAAACTTTGTTGAATGTTTCCACATAAATTTTTTGGGTAATAATGAAAATAGATTGTATTATTTTTAATCTCAATATCATAACTGTTTAAACTGTCACAAGCATATATATGTTTACGTTGATACAAATTAGGGATTTGCATACTAACAAATGATTTTCCAAAAACTAGATTTCCATTACAATCTATAATTTTATAATATCCTTTTTCTTTAGCTATAAAATAGTTTACAGACAACTTAGCTTTTGTCGTCAATGAATACAAAGAATCTAATGAGGCTTGGTGTAGTGTTTTACCATCTAATGATTTTAAACCCCATTTTCCTTTTTCTTTAAAAGGAATGGCATTGTTAGTTAAATCAATGTAACATTCTTTTAATTTTGCATATGTTTTATCCAAAACTGGATCATTCTGAGCATTAGAATTTGAAACAAATACTGTTTTAAAAACCAGAATCAAATAAAAGTATTTTAACATTTTAAACAGTATTTTTAATTTTAGTTTTTACCGAGAATACAGAAATGAATTTTCACGAATAATCTTTATTTCTGACGTAACTCTACTTCCCTTTTAATATTCGCTAAATTTCCGTCAAAAATAGATTTGATTTTAAAGGCTGCAAAATACATTTTTAATTCATCAAACCATTCTTTTTTTGTTGTATCAAAAAACAAAACCAATTGAAGCTCAGTTTTGTTGTCATCTATTTTTTGATACAATTGTTCAGTTATCAAATGGCTAGCAGACATCGGGAAATCTTTTAAGTCATAAATACTTAATTGTCTACGTTTGTTTTCTTCAACAATTAAAATATCTTCATCCCACGTTGGGCCTGTTTCTTCTTTAGAAGTGAAACAACGTCTTGTACATCCTACTTTTCCATCTAAATTGTTTAAAGGAGTAATGTGATCCACATAAACTGACCAATCTTTAGCGTGTTCCGAATTTCCCATGTATTTGAAAACACTATCGATAGGGGCATTGATTTCAACCTTACCAAAAACGCATTTGTAGGTAAAACTATCTTGCTTGCCATATGGACTGAAAAATATCCCAGCAATAAATCCAAGTATCAAGATGATAAACAAATATTTAAAAATACGCTTAATCATTATTTTGAAGGATTTTTGCTTTCATGTAATTTTTTAGAACCGCATTTGCAATTACAACAAAGATAATAATTCCTGAGCCAATATAAAACTCTTTCCCTAACAATTCATGCTCATTTAAAATGACAATAGCTAAAATCATGGTATAAACCGGTTCTAGGTTAATACTTAATGAAACAGTAAAACTTCCAAGTCGTTTGATGATGTCAATGGTTAACAAAAACGCCACAGAAGTACATAAAATACCTAAAAACAATAGCCAAAGAAAATCGCTCCAAGTCATGACAAACAGTTGCGCATCGATTTTTCCTTCGTAAGCTAAAACGCCTGTTAAAACCAAAAACGCCATTAGCATTTCGTGCATTGTCATTGCTGAAGAAGGAACGGTTTGAACTAGTTTTCCGTTAAATACATTAAAACAAGCAGCTGCTAAAGCGGAAACTAAACCATAAATTAAGGCTTCATAATCTCGGGCAGAAAAGTTAGCGGAAACAAAATAAATTCCATAAATAACAACTAAACCAAGAATAAATTCTGTCCAAGAAAATTTCCGTTTCATCACAATTGGTTCCAACCAAGTAACGTGTAAAGTAGCTGTAGATAAACATAAAATTCCCAAAGACGCAGTTGAAAGTTGTATCGAAACGTAGAATGTGATCCAATGAATTGCTACAAAAACACCAACTCCTAAGGTTGCCAAAAGGTGTTTTTTGGACTTTATTTTCATTGGCATTTTTAAGATTTTTAAACCAATGAACAAAGAAATTACCGCAACTAAAATTCGCCACCAAACTAATTCTAATGCGTTCAATTTGATTAACTTACCTAAAATCCCAGTGAAACCCCAAACAAATATGATGAGGTGCATTAAAATATGGTATTTGTATTTTTGAAACATTAGCGCAGTGCGAAGGTACTTTTTATTGTGAAACTTACAAAATCATACGCTTTTTTCGTATGTTTGCCCTAAGTAAAATTCTTTGAGATGAAAATATTTACATTATTATTCCTTTTTTTAGTTACGAATTCTTTTTTGTTTTCTCAAATAGAAAGCGGTAAAAAAAAAGGTAAAAAAAACAAACAAGCCGTTGAGAGTTCTAAGCCAGTAGAAATGGAACAAAAAACAATTGTAAGCTTAAACTATGCAAGAGGAAATTCCTTTCGCACTTTGCAACAAAACGGAGATTTTTACGGTGATTCATTAGGTGAAAGAAGTAATGAAACTGCACAAGCAACTTCAGGAGTTTATCTTACTTTGAATAATCCTATCAACAAAAACTTGTTTCTTGATTTCGGAATTGGCTTTCAACAATTTGGAGAACAATATTCAAAAGATTTACTAGATTCAACTATTTCCTATGAAAACAAATACGCAAATTTGGTTTTACCTCTAAAAATTCAATTCAAAAAAGGGAAAGATTTTCAATTTTTTGTAAGTACTGGATTTCAAGCGCAGTTAGCTTTAGCTTTTACGAACGAATATACGATAACGAAGGATAACGCATCAAATACTACAAAAACAGAAATTACTTACAACAAAAACTCATTTTCAATTGCTTCAACTTCTTCCCTAGGTTTTCAAATGCGGTTTTCTCCTAAAAGTTGTTTAATCGTTTCAGGAGATTTTATTCGACAATTATCAAGTTCATATAACAACCAAGCTTCTTATATTCACAAACCCTATTTTTATGGATTTAAAGTTGGTCTTGGATTTAAACTTTAATTTATGCAAAGCAAAGCAGCAACAGTAGAACAGTACCTAACTGAGTTACCTGACGAAAGGCAAGAAGCAATGAACAGCTTGCGTCAAATCATAGTAAATAATTTACCAGAGGGTTTTAATGAAACCATGTCTTATGGCATGATCACTTATTGCGTGCCTCATTCTACTTATCCTGATGGATATCATTGTGACCCAAAACAAGCCCTACCTTTTGTTAGTGTAGCCTCCCAGAAAAATTTCATTGCGATTTACCACATGGGAATTTATGCTATGCCTGAACTTTTATCCTGGTTTTTAGAAGAATTTCCAAAGCATTCCAAGAAAAAATTGGACATGGGTAAAAGTTGTATACGTTTCAAAAAATTAGAGGATATCCCTTTTGATTTAATAGCTGAACTGATGCAAAAAATTACTGTCCAAGATTGGATTGAATGTTATGAAACGAACTATAAGAAATAGAGAAATTATTTTACGAAGTCCGATACCTTAAAGGTTTGCTTGTCAGTTGATTTATTTGCTAAAAGTACATTTTTACCGCACTTATTCCAATCATAATTTGAAAATTGAATGGAATCTGGGTAAATAAACATTTTTGTAACTCCTTTTTCAATCGTTTGCCCAATTGTATGTTTTCCATTTTCACAAAAATTCCATGCTACCTCAGTATCGTTCTTGATAGTAATAACAAAATTCTTTTTTTTAGGTTGACTTACAAAAGCAAAAAGAAAGAATATTAAAAATCCCATTTTGATTACTTTTTTCATGTTTGAGTAATTATTAATTTACCAAAGATAAAATAAATTTCCATAAAACTCAATTTTTTCGGAACTTTGTGCTCCGTTTTACGTAAGAGTTTTTAATGAGAACAAAATATTTCGACTTAATAGATCAAACATTTGATTTTCCGCAGGATGAATTCAACTTGAAGGATGAGCGTTTGATTTTCCATGGTATTGATTTGATGCGCTTGATTGAAGAGTATGGTACTCCGCTAAAGTTCAACTATTTACCACAAATTTCCTACAACATTCAACGTGCTAAAGGTTGGTTCCGTGAGGCAATGAATAACATGGGTTATGCTGGAAATTATTATTATTCCTACTGTACTAAAAGTTCTCACTTTGCTTTTGTTTTGGATGAAGTAATGCAAAATGATGTACACATTGAAACGTCTTCGGCATTTGATATTGACATTGTCCAGAATTTATACAAAAAGAAAAAGCTCAAAGATGGAAGTTTTGTGATTTGTAATGGCTTTAAACCGCCTAAATACATTCAGAATATTGCCAAATTAATGGATAAAACCAATCTTGAAATTATTCCAATTGTGGACAATATTCAGGAATTGCAAGATTTAACGAACGCAACCAAAAAGCCATTCAGCATTGGAATTCGAATTGCAGCAGAAGAGGAGCCTAAATTTGAGTTTTATACCTCTCGTTTAGGGATTCGTTACCGTGAAATTGTTCCATTTTACAAGGCAATGTTGCACGAAAATCCGCAGGTAAGTGTAAAAATGTTGCACTTTTTCATCAATACTGGTATTAACGATACAGCATATTACTGGAATGAGTTGACGAAATGTTTGCGTATTTATTGTGATTTGAAAAAAGTGTGTCCAAGTTTGGATTCTTTAAATATTGGGGGAGGTTTTCCAATCAAAAAATCTTTGGCTTTTGATTACGATTATGCCTACATGGTAAAGGAAATTTTAACTCAAGTGCAACGTGTTTGTTCTGACAACGATATTCCTGAACCACATATTTTCACCGAATTTGGATCATTCACCGTTGGAGAAAGTGGAGGAGCAATTTTCAATATTCTGCATCAAAAACAACAAAATGATCGTGAAAAATGGAATATGATTGATTCCTCTTTTATGACCAATTTACCAGATACTTGGGCTATAAACCAACGTTTTATCATGTTGCCTATTAACCGTTGGAACGACGACTACGAAAGGGTTTTGTTGGGCGGATTAACCTGTGATAGTGATGATTATTACAATTCAGAGCAGCATTCTAATGCCATTTATTTACCTAAATTTCATAAAAACAAACCGCTATATATTGGGTTTTTCAACACAGGAGCATATCAAGAAACAATTGGTGGATTTGGAGGTTTAAAACACTGTTTGATTCCTGAGCCTAAACACATATTGATTCGCCGTGATGAAAATGGAAAAATTCAAACAGAACTGTTTTCTGAGGAACAGACGGCTAACGACTATTTGAAAATTCTAGGATATTAAAACACACACGTAAGGACGTAAGATTTTTCGTCCCTACATGTGTGATTTCGCTTCTTCAACCGTTTTTTTTGCGTTTCCAACAAAGACTTTATCTTCTAAAATAATGAATGGTCTCTTCAAAAAAGTATATTCTTCCAACATATATTTTCTGTAATCTTCCTCCGTTAGATCCATCGTGTTTAGCCCTAAAGATCTATATTTTATAGCTTTTTTTGAAAAAAGCGCTTCATAGGAACCTATTTTTTCTTTGATCCAATCTAAAGTTTCAGCATCAATATTATTTTGTTTTATATCGACTAATTCAACTTCCTTTCCAGGATTTAATTGATGTAAAATGCGTTTATTGGTGTCACAGGTACTTAAGTAGTAGATTTTTTTCATAATTTTTATTTACAGAACAAAGTAAACTAAAAAAGGTTTAATAGTCAATGGTTTCGATTAATTTTCCCTTTTCGTATTTCTCTAGCGAAACTAATTTTCCAGATTCATCGAAGTGTTTTACCTCTCCAGAAATTTTTCCGTTTACATAATTTGTTTCTGATTCTATTTTATTTTCACTTCCAAAATAGATGATTTTTTTACTAATTTTTCCTTTTTGGTCATAATATTCAGCTTCATACAAATAACCCCCATCATAATTTTTCTGATAAATCAACTTATTGTTCTGGTAAAATGTCTTGTAAATTGGAAAATATTCGATTTTATTAGCAGAATCAATAGACAATGTTGAATTCTCAAACAATCCATTTTTCTGACCTTTAACAAATGTACTTTTTTCTATTTCAGAGGGAATATTGTTGTCATAAAGTAAATTTGTAATTCGAACAGTATCACCAATATAAAAACTTTCCGACGTACTTTTAATTTCATCTAAGTATTTACTTCTTTTATATATCTTCGAGTATAATATTTTGCTATGGTTGTAAACGAAAGAATCTTTTACGCAAGTTGGGCAATCAAAAGACTCTTCATAATATCGCACAGTTGGTCCTTCAAAGTACCCATCCTGAAAAAAAGAATAACCTAACAAAATGTTTCCTTTGTAACCATAAACTTTTCCTTCCCAATTTCCGTTTTTCAGATAACCTCTATTTTCAACTCCTTTTCTAGGATAACATTTAGCTGGGCCAGTGTATTTTTGCTTACTCGCATCTCCAGTTTTGTAATAAAAATGCTCTTTATCCCATGTCAAATCCTTTTTACAGCTTAAAGTATCTTGATTAAATGCAATGAAGGAATAACAAAATGTGAAGCAAAGTAGAGCAATTGTTTTCATTTTTAAACTATAAATTACTTGTTACCACCCTCTGCAGGTGGAGGAGGCATTGGACCTTTATCAGGAGTTGTACAATTGGTTTTTGATTTTGGTTTACTAAATCTATAAATCCATTTCAGTTGCACATTGATAGGATAATAACGACTATCAAACCAAGAAACGCTCTGCTTAGCCATTTCTTTGAATGAAAAAACAGGAACATAAACTCCAGGAATTAAATAACTTCCTCTTTTGAGTTGAAAACCTAGTCCCAAGGAATAATTTACTTGATGCGTAAGGTTTGGAGTGTAATGGGAAAATTCTGTAATAAAATTGTCATAATTAGCATTTCCTTTTAGGAGCATAAAATCAGCATGATAAGCCAAACCATTATCTAAAAACATTTTTGTTTTTGGAATTTGAATAATTTTATGAATCCCAAATCTTCCAGATAAAATACCAGCTTTATATTCACCTTTTCCAATTAATTGAGGAATATCTCGATTGGCAGCGTCAGTGAGCGTAGTGGTTTCGGTTCCTCGATAATAATTGAAACCAACTCCTAGTTCAAAATAGTCAACAATTCTTCCAAAGGAAAACCAACCTGATTTTGGGTTGAAATAAATTGCACCTGCTGATACATTACCTCCAATTTCACCTTTTTGATTAATTTCATAATTATATAAATTTCCGATTGGGTCTACGTAAATTTTATTTTCGACTTGTAATTTATTATCAGAAGCTTTAGAAAATGAAGGACCAGCAGCAACATACATTCCAAAATTCCCGACAGATCTATTATCAAACTTTTGGGTGCCAAAAAAATCCTTTTTCTTTTTTTTGGATTTATACGATTGTGCATTTGAGCTAAACACCAAAAGTAGAAGCGTAAAAACTGAAATTAATATTTTCATAACCTAGATTTATTTCTTTACTAAAGATAACATTTTATCCATTACTTTTTCACTATCCCATTCAGCATGAATATTTTCCATTTGCATAACTTCCTCCATGATTTTATCCTGAACCTTTCCATTATGCAGTGCTTCGCTGTATCGGATGTGACTAAAAGTTACTTGAGAATATAACGGTAACCATAGATTTGGGTACAATTTATTGAATTTGGCTTCGATTTTTTTTCTCAATAAAAAGTCTGGATCAGCAGTTAAATCACGCATTTCTACATAATTTAATAAGGCCAAATCAAGAATGGCATTACCGTCTGGAACACGTTGTTTTGAGAATCGAGAAAGCAAACCATCCCAATTTCCATTGGCTTCATGATACATTTCGTCAAAAACGGTACAATCTTCGAACCCACAGTTCATTCCTTGTCCATAAAACGGTACAATAGCATGAGCAGAATCACCTAACAACAAAACATCATCTTGGTAATTCCATGGATCGCAACGTACCATCACTAATGATGAGGTTGGGTTTTCAAAATAATCATCTAAATATGTCGGCATCATCGGAACGGCGTCTGGAAAAGTTTTTTCAAAAAACGCCTGAACTTGATTTCTAGTTTCTAAACTTTCAAACGAAATTTCTCCTTTCATTGGGAAGAAAAGCGTACAAGTAAAACTTCCATCTAAATTTGCCAATGCAATCATCATAAATTCACCTCGAGGCCAAATATGCAAGCAATTTTTGTCTAATTTATGTGAACCATCTTCATTTGATGGAATAACCAATTCTTTGTATCCGTGATCTAAATATTTTTGTGAATAATCAAAAAAGGTTGATTTTTGCATGCGCATTCTTACTGCAGAAAACGCTCCATCTGTTGCAAAAACTTTATCAAAATCATGTTTTTCTTGACTTTCGCTTTCCGAATTATGAAAAGTTAAAGTGTTGGTTTTTAAATCTAAATCTTGACACTTTCTATTGAAATGATAAGCAATATTTGGATAATTATCCGCTAAGTTCATTAATTTTTGGTTTAAACCACCTCTCGAAACGGAATAAATTGCTTGGTCTTCCTTGCCGTAAGCTTGGTAACTTAAAGTTCCATCTAAGGCGTGCATGCAACGTTTGTACATTGGTATTGCAATTTGGCGAATATCCTCAGCAATTCCAGCTAATTCTAATGCTTTCCAACCACGATCTGATAAAGCTAAGTTGATTGATTTTCCAGCGATTAATTTCGCTTTTCTCAAGTCCGGTCTTCTTTCAAAAACCTCCACTTGATATCCTTTTTTCGCCATTAAAATAGCTTGTAAACTTCCTACAAGACCAGCACCAACAATTGCAACTTTTTTCATATGTTTAATTATAGGTTTCAAAATTAAAGAATAAATAGACTAAATATTCAATGTAGCATTGTTTTCTATGCACAGAAAAAAGTTAAGATGTTATTTATTGTACAATTCAAGAAAATTAACTTTCTGTCACTTATTGATAAAAAGGTTTACCATATAATACATTCCCTCTCCAAACTAGTGCTGGAAAAGGGATTTTGATTACATTAAATGGAGTAAGTACTGCCTTTAACCATTTCTTTTTTATTGGCAAATTTTTCACATCGATGTCTAGGGATAAAATAAATTCTCTTTTAGCTTGAAATGATTTCAAACCATCAGCACTAATAAAAATATCTTTGTCGCCAATTAATTTTCCATCAACGCTGTAACCTAGTGCTAGATTTATCCATTTTGGAGCTTTATTATTTTTTGACCAAGCGAAAGGAGAAAAGCTCAACCAATATGTTTGGGCGTTGTAATCTTTTAGTATTTTTTCTTGTAAATTTGAACCGAGCGTATTTGGCCGATATTGTGCAAATTCAGAATCTTGATATGAAAATTTAAGTTTAAAAATTTGTTTTTCAAAGCCATATTCTTGACCAATATAAAGTGCTGAACCTAATGTGTTTGCGGTCAAATCACTCCAAGAAAAACCCCACCCAGAACTTTGACCGTCAAGTAATTCAATGGCGAATTGATATGTCCAGGCATAAGCTCCTCCAATTAGGGCTGATTTTTTGTTATTTAAACCTGACCAGTGATACGTTTTAGCTACTACTTCGTTGAAATGATAACAGGAATAGAGATGTCCCACTTTATCCATTTGCATCCAATTTTTAGAATCATCAAAAGAATGTAGTGGTGTTTTTTCGTAATCGGCGTACCATACGCTTTTTAGTGCTAAAAAACTAGATGAAAAAGTTGAGGTATTGAATACAGTTGTAAGTATAGTTCTTTTTTTACGGGGTGAATCAGCCTTCCTAAAAATAGATAATTGGCTATAAATATTAACAACACAGATCAAAAAGGTAAAACTTATAAGCTTTTTCATTTACCAAAAATAAAAAAAGCGCACCAAAAAGTACGCTTTTCATCAAATATTATTTTTTTATTATTCAACAATCCATTTGAAAGTGTCCATTTCACCTGATTCATTAGTTGCCTTAATAAAGTAAACTCCAGGGTTAAAAGAATGTGTCATTTCAAGTTTTGTGCTAAACTCTTGTGTCGTGATAATTTTTCTATCTACTAATTTACCATTTATTTCATAAACATCTAATGTTATATCTTCAATGTTAGGATTATAAAGTGTTACATATGCTTTATTACCCGTTGCACTTGGATTTGGGTAAACATTGAGCTCTAACTTTTCAGTTCTTTTTACAAATACATCAGCGAAACTAGATTCAGTTGTTTTACCATCAAAATCAGTTTGAATTAATTTGTAATAAGATGTTCCTTCATAAGGAGAATTATCAATTATAGAATAAAATTTCTCAACAGAAGAATTTCCTGCTCCTTTAACTTGTGCAACAAACTCCCAATCTGTTCCGTTTTTAGATTTTTCGATTGTGAAGTAGTTATTATTTCTTTCAGAGAATGTATTCCAATTTAATTTTATGTTGTTGTTTTCTAGACTTGCTTGAAATTTACCTAATTCAATTGGCAGAGGTGTTACGTTTAATCCTGAGACATTATAATGACAATTTGATCCTGCATTACCATCCATCGCTATGAAATAGGTTGCTCCTGCAGTTGCACTAGGAATAGTATAAGTTGCTGTTCCAGAAGCTGCCGCCACACACGCCCCTGTTGCTGTTAAACTTGAGCAATTTGAACCAGTAAATAAACCTGATTGAAAACCACCACCTCCGTTATTGCATTCTATACCAGCGAATGTTATAGTTACGTTACCGGCAGCAGCAGCAGTAAATTTATACCAAGAAATATTTTCTAAAGTCAAAGCACAAATTGCTAATGGTCCAAAACCTGTTGCTGATGAACAAGGAAAATCTTGAGCTCTATCACAATTGTTCGGGTCTGTTGATTGTATTCCACCATCTTGACCAGAAACAAAACTATATTCACAACCTGCCACAGCGTTATCAGCTGCTTGAGCTGTTGTACCAATACCGTTTGCACCAGAGCACTGATCATTTACCGCTAAAGGTGTACTTGGCCTAATGTTAAAAGTGAAGTTTGCATCTGTATCATTTGAAACACTGATGTAATAAGTTGTATTTGGTAGCATACCTGCTAATTCACTTTCATTTGAACCTTGGTCGTTAAAATTATTTGTCGAAGTATTTCCTTGTAAATCGGTCGGCGAACCAGTTGGACAAGCTCCTTCAAAAATACTTATTGTGTTGCATCCATTAGTAACTTGATCATATACAAAAGAATAACAACCAACGGTTGCTGGCGTGGTAAATCTATACCATACTTCTCCTGTATTTGTACAAGGTTGTAATGGCCAACTACCATCTTGGTCTGCTCCAGCTGTTGTGCCTGTTATTGGTGTTCCTGGTGTTATTAGTGTTGCTGAAGCGCCACATTCGTCGTTTGCAGGTGCAGGAACTGGAATTGCGGTTAAGGTTGTAGTTATTGAAAAATTTCCACAAGTTGGATTTGGCCAAGTGTCGATGATTAGAAAATAAGTTCCAGCAGTCAAAGTAGCAGAAAACGAACCTGTTGTTCCAGAACTAGTAGTTGTTCCAGCAATACAATTGGCTGAAGTTGGAGTACAAGCTGAATGTAGTGATAATATTTTATATGTTGCTGTCCCACCTAAAGCAAAACTGTAAGTGCCGCCTGAAGCTGGCACAGTTATAGAATAAACACCATCTTCACCATCACCATATAGCGAACTTGTACAATAAGATCCTGCGGCAAAGCCATTACCTGTGCCACAAGTAGTTTGCGAACCGGTCGTTGTCGAATTTGACACTACTGTTGGTAGAGAATAATCAACTGCTGATGCACATGTATTTCCTGGTGCTTGCGAAAAACCTTGCAGAGTAAGACCGAAGGTTAAGGCTAAAAAATAAATATTTTTCATTTCTCTTCAGGGATAAATTCAACAATAATCCCATTTACTTCTTTTCTGTAAATTATTTTATTTTCAATAATTAATAGCTTAAACCCTTGTTCTTCAGGGCTTAGTGTGATTTCTGCCACTTCTTCTGTTTCAGAATAGACAAGTTTAACTATTTCTTTTTCTTGAATTTGACTTGGTTTCGCCACTTGGGAATACCCATAATTAACACAAAGTGTCAACATTACACAGTATTTTAACATAGTTTTGAGTTTTTTGTTAAAAAAGATGCAAATGTACACAATTTTTTATATTTGCAACAAAAACAAAAAAAATATTTTTACTATATCCTTTTAGTATGATAGTTTAAAGATAAAAAAAAGACTTTTATCGAAAATACATTTAAACAATAACGATGTTAAAAAATTAACAAACATTTAAGTTTCACTATTTTCTTAATTCTATTTCGAAATTAAATTCCACTAAATCGCCAATTTTTGGATCTGATTCCATCTTGTGTTTTGTCCTGTCAAGGCTTGATTTACCTGAGATGATAACATATTCTCCTCGCTCGTCTTTTGCTTTTTTTGTGTATTTTAGTTCAAGCTCTATTTTTTGAGAAATTCCTTTTAAAGTTAGCTCACCAGGCACCAAGTAATAATCACCTTTGGAAATTAATTTGTCGGAATAAAATGTTATTTCATCGTATTTTTTAGCATCAAAGAATTCCTCACTCATTAAACTTTCATCTCTATAACTGTTGAAAGTCGAAAAACCACTTATTGGTAATTGCACCTTTATGATTGAATTTTTAACGTTTTCAAGAATTTTGAACTCACCTTTTATTTCTTTAAACTGTCCTTTTGTTCGGGTGTTTTTTGGACCTAATTCAAAGTTTAATTTAGAGTTTTTTGAATCGATTTTCCAATCCCCAATTATTTCTGCAATATCTTTCCCATTAACTTCAACTTTTTCTTCATCAGTTTCTTTATCCTTGATATTAGCAGTTAAACTTGTTTGTTCTTCTGATGTTTCTTCTGGAAGCAAGGCAGGAATTGCAAACAATATCAGGGTGAAACTAAAACTGATGAAGCTAAAATTGAATGCACTGTTTCGTGAATTTGATTGCAGTAAAAACGCAATTAATAAACCTGAAAAAGCACTCAATCCTCCTAAATGCTCTTTGACATGTTCAATATAAATGCTTAAAAAAACCAATACCAATGAAAGCAACAATAAAATGAATTTTTTAGCCTTTTTGTCATGGGAAATTTTATAAAACTTAGCAATCAACAAGGCAATTCCCGTTCCTATTAAAAGTCCAAATAATGTACTAGCGTGCAAAAAGGCTTCCAATTCAATTTGTGACTTATCTACCATAAACAAAACCAAAGCGATTGAAAATAATACAATTGCGTTATGACTTTTTTCCTGTTTACCTTTATTTATATATAATTCAATTGCAAATAAGAAACTCGCAGTTAAAATTAAACCGAAAGTGCTACCAAAAAATAATGAAATCAAAAGTAAAAATGCATTTCCGAAAAAACTAAATGCTTGTTGTAATTTTAGTTCGGGGAAATATTTTTGGAGAAAGATATATTTATATTCCAAAATCAATGCAAAACCAGCTGCAAAGAGGGGAAGGATCAAGATGTTTTTGAAATCAAATACCAAAGGATATTCCTGAAACATCATGTTTTGTCCAGAAAAAATCAGGCAAACAAAAGCGGAAATTGCTGCCAAAAACTTTAACCAAATTTTATGAATTAAAGCATTCACAATAAAATGTATCGCCATAAAGAGAATCAAAAAACTGATTAGGGTTGTACCAGTTTCTTTGTTCTCAAATCCTGAAAGCGTAAAAATTAAGCCCAAACAGAAAAATAAAAAGGTGAAAAAATCAGTAAATCTATTTCCTTGTTTGAGAGAAATAATAAAACTTGCGAGGCCTAAAACGGCAAAAGAACTTATAAATAATGTTTCCATAAGGTGATTTTTTTACAAATATATGAATAAAATATATACCACGGTAAATAAATTTATTTCCAAGCCAAAATTTCGAATTTTTTTTCTTTTAAATTGGCAAAATTCAATTTAATAAATTGGTTTAATTGTTTTAAAATTGGGTGATTACTATTTTTTTGTGATGAAATTCCAATAATATTTCGAGCAGGCAAAAGTTCATTTTTATCGCTAATTAAGGAGTGCAAATGTTTTTTATTGAAATCATAATTTTCAACATAAAAACTAGGAATTAAAGTATACCCGCCATATTCGTCTACCATTTTGATAAGCATTTCTAAATTTCCACCTTCATAATTCCAATTTTGATCATTAATTTCGGACAAATTACAAAATTGAATCATTTGCGTGCGTAAGCAGTTTCCACCATTTAATAGCCAAGGATGCAAAAATTTAATCTCATTCACATGGACTTCTTTTTGCTTTTTAAGTTCTGGACAATAAATAAGAATTTCCTCGTTGAATAGTGAAGTTTGATGCAAATTTTCTTGAGAAACTGGTCCAGCTAAGATTCCAAAATCTATTTTTCGAAGTTGCAAATCTTCCAGTAAATCTTCTGTTTTTAATTCTGTAATTTCAAATTTTACTTCTTCAACAAATTGATTTTTATGTTGAAATAATTTCGGAACCAAATAGGAAGCGACCGTCGGAATAATACCAATCTTAATTTCCTCCACATTTTTACCCAATTGCTTTTGCGTTAAACGTTTAATCTTTTCATATTCCGCTTGCATATCGTATAAAATAGGAACTAATTTTTCTCCAAAAGAAGTCAACTCCAAAGGATTTCGATTTCGGTTAAAAACTTGAAAGCCCAAACTTTCTTCTGCTTTTTTAACTTGCATAGATAAAGTTGGTTGCGTCACAAAACAAGCTTCAGCGGCTTTTCCAAAATTTTTGTGCTCGATTAAACTTAAAATATAAGCGATTTGTTGCTGCGAAACATTCATAGATAATATTTATCAAAGTATAAAATTAATCAATATAATTTATAAACAAATCTATTGTACTTTTGTTTTGTAGAAAATGAGTTAAGTACTTAAATTTTTTAGCTTAAAAATTGAAATTGTGAAGGAATAAAAATTGTATTTTTGCATATCAATTTGAAAAATTAAATTTAAATAAAACAAATAAAAATGGGAGTATTAGTAGGAAAAAAAGCGCCTTCATTCAGCGCACCAGCAGTAGTAAATGGAATGGAAATCGTTCAAGGATTTTCTTTAGATCAGTATTTAGGGAAACACCACGTTGTATTTTTCTTTTATCCAAAAGATTTTACTTTCGTTTGTCCGTCTGAATTACACGCTTTTCAAGCTAAATTAGCTGAGTTTGAAGCTAGAGGTGTTAAATTAGTTGCTTGTTCAACTGACACGCCTGAATCTCACTGGGCTTGGTTGCAAACTGCAAAAAACAAAGGTGGAATCGAAGGAGTAAAATATCCAATCGTTGCTGACGTAAACAAAACTATTTCTTCAGCATTTGACGTTTTAAACGGAGAATACGATTACGATATGGAAGGAAACTTAACCGCTTCAGGTGATATGATTGCTTACAGAGGATTATTTTTAATCAACAAAGAAGGAATCGTAATGCATCAAGTGGTAAACTTTTTCCCATTAGGAAGAAGCGTTGACGAAGCTTTAAGAATGGTTGATGCTTTGCAGTTTAACGAAGAAAATGGTGAAGTTTGTCCAGCTAACTGGGTGAAAGGTGAAGAAGGAATGAAAGCTTCATTTGAAGGTGTTGCTGATTATTTGTCAAAACACTAAGAAAAAATAAGATGAATGAAATGGGGTTTAGTTTTTGCTAAATCCCATTTTTTTTGTGCTCTAAACTTTTTTACCTACCTTCGTAAACGAATGAGAATTGCAATCAATACCCGTTTTTTATTGACTTCCAAGATGGAAGGTTTTGGCTGGTATACTTTTGAAATTTGTAAACGTTTGGTCGAGAAACATCCAGAACACTCCTTTATTTTCTTTTTTGATCGCAAGTATGATCCCAAATTTATTTTTGGTAAAAATGTGATACCAGTTGTTTTAAGACCTCAGGCACGACACCCCATTTTACATTATTTGTGGTTTGAGTTTGCTGTAACAAAAGCCTTAAAAAAGTATCAAGCAGATGTCTTTTTTTCGCCAGATGGTTATTTGTCTTTGCGCACTAATGTTCCCCAAATTAATACAATTCACGATTTAAATTTTGAACATTTTCCGCAGGATTTACCTTATTTAGTTCGAAAATATTACCGCTATTTCTTTCCTAAATTCGCTCGAAAGGCTAGTAAAATTATTACTGTTTCTGAATTTTCGAAACAAGATATTTGCAATACATATGATATTCCTGAAAATAAAGTTACAGCAGTTTGGAATGGTGTATCAGGGCAATATGCGGTTTTGGATGAAAAAAGTTGCTTAACGGTTAGAAACGAATATAGTGCTGGAAATAAATACTTTATATTTGTTGGTTCACTTAATCCGCGCAAAAATTTGAAACGTTTAATTGAAGCCTTTCAAATCTATAAATCAAAATTTCCTGATGGATACGATTTAGTCATAGTGGGCTCCAACATGTGGTCTTCGCAAAATCAAAATTTAAATATTTTAAGTCAGTTTAAGAATAACATCCATTTCACAGGACATCTTAGTTTGGAGAATTTGACGCAAGTCATGGGTGCCGCTTCCTGTATGACTTTTGTTCCATATTTTGAAGGATTTGGAATTCCATTAGTCGAAGCTATGAAATGTGGAGTTCCAATAATTTCAGGAAACAGAACATCTTTGCCTGAGATTTTAGGTGATGCCGGAATTTTGGTAGACCCCTTTTCTGTTAAAGAAATTGCTAATGCAATGGAGTTAATTTATTTGGATGAAAATCTTCAAAACGAACTAAGCGAAAAAGGTTTGGAGCGAGCTAAATTATTTTCCTGGGATAAAAGTGCTGAAGCTTTATGGGAAGAAATTGTAAGCGTAGAAAAGAACGCAAAGGGTTTAACCAGATAAGATTATTTAAGATACACTGGGTGTTGAAGATAGTTTAAGTACATATAAATTTGACAATACTTGAAAAATCTAACATGCTCTTTTTAATCAGTTTGTCAAAATTTAAAACTTAGATGCTTCCCTTCGGTCTTCGAAAGTGAAACTTTCTCTTATGGTTTAAAAAGAAGAAGATTTTTCAGTATTTTTGTCTCATGAAATCCAAAAAAGGTCTTGCAATTTTAGGTTCAACTGGTTCTATCGGCACTCAAGCCTTAGAAGTTCTCGAAACCTACCCAGAATATTTTGATTTACAAGTCTTAACGGCAAACAATAACGCCGATTTGTTAATCGAACAAGCTAAAAAATTCAAGCCTAATTCGGTGGTGATTATCAACGAAAAGCTTTATCAACAAGTAAAAGATGCGCTTTGGAACGATGACATCAAAGTTTATTGTGGTGAAGATGCCATGGTTCAAGCAGTTGAATCATCTGAAATCGACATCGTTTTAACAGCTTTAGTTGGTTACGCAGGATTGAAACCGACTATTTCAGCCATCAAAGCGAAAAAAACAATTGCTTTAGCAAACAAAGAAACCTTAGTTGTTGCTGGAGAATTAATCACCAAATTGGCTTTAGAAAACAATGTACAGATTTACCCTGTAGATTCAGAACATTCCGCTATTTTTCAATGTTTAGTCGGTGAATATCAAAATCCAATTGAGAAAATATACCTAACCGCTTCTGGCGGACCTTTTCGTGGTTGGACTTTAGATCAACTGAAAAACGTTACTCCAGCGCAAGCTTTAAAACATCCAAATTGGACTATGGGAGCCAAAATCACCATTGATTCTGCTTCTTTGATGAACAAAGGTTTGGAAGTGATTGAAGCGAAATGGTTGTTTGATTTAACAGCCGAACAAATTGACGTGATTGTACATCCGCAATCGATTGTACATTCTTTAGTGCAATTTACCGATGGAAGCATGAAAGCTCAAATGGGTTTGCCTGATATGAAATTGCCTATTCAATACGCCTTAACTTTTCCAGATCGTTTTCCGACAGATTTTCCACGTTTCAATTTCATGGATTATCCTTCTTTGACTTTCGAAAAACCAGATCGTGAAACTTTCGTGAACTTAAATTCTGCTTACGAAGCCATGGATAAAAAAGGTACTGCAGCTTGCGCACTAAACGCTGCC
>JBKCGI010000177.1:0-3049 GCA_046303515.1 Flavobacteriia bacterium
TTGACCAATACTTGGCTCGTTGAATAAATAAGATCCCGAAACGGAAGAATCAACGCCCATATTTCTTAAAATAAAAGAAACCTCAGCATTCACTCCACCATCCACATGAATTGCTTTTGCTGGATATTTCTGTTTGAAACTTCTAATTTTCGTGAAATTCACTGCATCAAAAACGCCTCCACTTTGCCCAGGAATTGTCGCCATAATCAAAATGAAATCAAAATTTGAATAGGAATCAAAAGCCTCAATTGAAGTTGGTGTAATGATAGCCAAACCTTTTTTTCCAGTGATTTCTGATGGAATCTCCAATTTTTGTGTTAAATTTTCAAACTGAAAAGTCACAAACTCAACAGGTGTTTCAATTAAATAAGGGAAATACTTTTCAGGTGTATCGGTAATGATGTGTAAATCGATAGGTATTTTCGTCCATTCTCTAATTTGCTTGATATCTTCAAAAACTTTCAAATCATCGTTGCAGTCAACATGCAATAAATCGACATGATGATCTACCAAATCAAGAATTGTTTCTCTTAACACTCGCTTTTTATCGCTATAAATCGAAGCTGAAATTTTCATTAGTAGATTTTATTAGCGAATTAGTGTTTTATTTTGTTTAAAAAATTGATACATTTACCGAAAATTGTGTGTAAAGATAACACTTTCATGGAAAAAAGTTATAAAAAAAACGAAAAATACATCGGCGCATTAGGAAGAAATAGTGCATTTGACTTAGAGATTCCAAATTCATTTAATGGCAACTTAATCGTTTTTGCTCACGGATACATGGGCTACAAAGATTGGGGAGCATGGAATTTGATGCAAAAATTCTTTGCAGAAAAGGGTTTTGGATTTTGTAAATTCAACTTTTCGCACAACGGTGGAACTGTAGAAAACCCAATTGATTTTCCAGATTTGGAAGCCTTTGCAAACGATACTTATTCGAAAGAAGTTTTTGATTTACAGCAAGTCTTAAACAAACTTGAAGAAGAATTTCACGCTTTACCAAACATTCATCTTTTAGGGCACAGCCGTGGGGGTGGAATTGTTTTATTAAATGCCAATGATTCACGTGTAAAGTCAGTAATCACATTGGCCGCAATTTCAAGTATCGAAAAACGCTTTTCGGATGAAAAAATACTCGCTGATTGGAAAGAAAAAGGAATTCGATTTGTAACTAACCAACGGACAAAACAGGAAATGCCTCACTCCTACCTACAAGTGGAAGATTTTTTGGCGAACAAAGAAAAACTTTCTATCGAAAAAGCGTGTCGCGAACTTTCAAAACCAATTTTGATAATTCATGGAAATCAAGATGTTTCTGTGCCGATTTCTGAAGGTGAAGATATTTCTGAATGGACAAATACTAAACTGACAATTATTGAAAATACAGATCATGTATTTGGAGCGAGTCAACCTTGGATTTCAGATAAAATACCGGAAAAATTGGAAGAAGTTTGTGAGAAAGTTTTTGAGTTTTTGAGTAAAGAATTTAGTAATTAATTTTTTCTCTATATTTATCCCATATAAAAATCAAAAATGGACGCAAACAAAAACGAAAAACTAAGTTTACTTACTGAATTAATCAAATTAGCAAATGCCGATTTAGAAGTTCGTGAAATGGAACATCAATTTTTAATGGCGATTGCTATGCAACTTGGCATCTCCGCTGAAGAATTTGTCCCACTTTTTGAACAAAACATAGATTTCGTGCCACCTGTAAATGAATTTGATCGTATACTGCAGCTTCAACGTTTAATTTTATTAAGCAATGTTGATTTAGAAAATTCAGAAAACGAACTGCGTTTCATCAAAGAATTAGCTATCAAAATGGGACTAAATTCTTTAGCCGTTGATGAAGTCTTAAGAAGAATGCATGATTACGAAAACAAAATCATTCCACCAGATGTGTTGATTGCAATTTTTACTGCGAATTATAATTGACTGGCTACTTATTTTTTTTTAACACATAGACACAATAGTTATTTTATCGCACAATGAAGCAGTTCTGAGGAATAAGATAAACATAGTTATTTTTTGAATCGCTTGGGATTTTAAAAACGTAAAGTCGTTGCATTAAATTTTATTTTAATCATGAAATCTTCTTCTGGCAATTATTAGTGTTGTGAGTATCTTTTAGACAGACTCAAAGCATAGCTCAGTGGGAAAAAATCGTTTTGTAAACTAATACAAGATGGAATAAATTAAAATCGTCAATCGAAAGGATTCTGATGCAAATAGTTAATTTTTAAATACCAAATACCATTTCCAATCACCTGGATTTGAAGGAACTCCTTCAGAAGGACGGTATAAAAACACACCAATATTTGCTTTCGTATTGGTAAATAAATACTCGTTCACAATATTTAATTTACGAACTGCTGTCCAAATAGAATCATATGGAATTGCCGTGCCTTGTAAATCATGAAAAATTGTTTGAAAACGAGAATCTATAGGTTTTGCAATATTGTTGTCTAAAGTTCTGAAATGCACTGCATCATCCATTTCTTGAGGAAATTGCAATTTACCAGAAGTTGTTTGCCAAGTTGTTGTCCCATTGAATATAGTATCAGACATATAACGAACAACCAATCTTCCCTCAATTCCAGGTGAAGAGGTATTGTAATCAAAACTTGTTGGAATTACAATTTTGCTTGTATCCTCCCCAAAATATGAAAATTCTTTACCCCCTTCAAATTTAAATGTTTTAGCATCAACCTGAAGAATCATTGCTCTTTTTAAGGTGTTTTTATCTAAATTCTCTTTTAAACAAGAACTTAAAAGCAAAATCAAAAGGGCAAAAAAGAGTGTTTGTTTTTTCATTTCAAGTACGAAGTTACAAAATATTATTAAGCCGAGAAAGTTTATTTTTCAACTATTAAACGTTTAATTCATCTATATAGTACAGAAAACTTACTTTTTTTTCAAACTTACTTTATTGAGTAAAAAATTTAAAGCCTCAAAAACCTCTTTTTGATCAATTGCAACATCTACTATTGAGTCTCCGATTGAAGTTAACATTACCGCCAAAATTACTTGTTTTGCATTTTTT
>JBKCGI010000178.1:0-2874 GCA_046303515.1 Flavobacteriia bacterium
GTGCTTCAATTGCCATTTCGTCTGGCTTATATTCTTTGATTAGGCCATCCAAACGCTCAAAAATGCGTTTCAATTTGTCGGGATGAGTAGGTAATTTTGACAATTGAACGATTCCGAAATTCAATAATTCTATATTTTTGCCTTTGATATGAATAATTCCATACCCTAAAACGGTTGTTCCGGGGTCAATTCCAAGAATTATCTTATCTTCAAGCATTTTTTAAGGAGTTTGAGTGTTTAAAATTAGTAAAAATAAAGCAGTTTTAGTCTTTTTTGCGAAAGTTCTCGTTTTTGCATTGGTCCTTTATTTCTTTTATTTGCAAGTCCGAAAAATAGATTTCAACTCGTTTAAAGAAATTCAAATTTCAAGTTTATCAGCTTTATTTCTGGCCATTTTTTTGGTTTGTGCAAATCAATATCTTGAATTTATAAAATGGAACAATACACTCAATACACTAGAGATAAAGACTGATTTAAAGTCTAAAATAGCTTCCTACATGTCTGGTAATTTAACTGGGTTTTTAACACCAAATCTCATCGGGAATTTCATAGGAAGGTTGTTTTACTTTGAACGCAGAAAACGGATTTCACTTACTTTTTTGACCTTAATTTCAAATACAGCGCAATTTGTGTCAAGTATGCTTTTTGGTTTAATAGGAATTCTAATTTTGGGTTTACCAAAGGATTTTTATCAAATAGATTTGAATTTCTTGTGGACAATAATTTTCCTTTTCTCTGGAATTTTAATTCTTGGATATTTTACTTTATTCAAAGTCAGTAAATTCATTTTTAAAGGTAAAAAATGGATGTTTCGTATTTTAAATGAGGTGAAACAAAAGCCAATTTACTTGTTTAAGCAATTGTTCTTCAGTTTGTTGCGACATGTTGTGTTTTCATTTCAGTATTTTTTGTTGTTACTAACATTTGGACTTCAAGTTGAATTGGAAACCTTGTTTTACATCTGGCAAATTTACTTTTGGTCAACCTTAATTCCTTCTTTGTGGTTCGGAAAATTATTCATTCGAGAATCGGTTGCGCTTTGGATTTTAAGTCAAATTACTCCCCAAACGGAAATTGTATTGTTAAGTTCAGTAACTTTATGGTTAATCAATCAAGGTGTTCCCGCTTTAATTGGAATTCCGTATTTTAAATTTTCTAAAAAATGATTTTTTGGATTTGTACGATATTCATTTTGAGCTTGTTCCTGCTTTATCTTGCGACCTGGTTTTTAATTGGTGAAAAAAAAACGGATTCTGAAAAATACAATCCTGTTTACGATATTTCGCTCGTTATTCCCTTCCGAAATGAGGCTCAAAATTTACCTAAATTATTGGATTCAATCTCAAAGTTGCCTTCTAAACCAAAGGAAATCATTTTTGTAAACGATCATTCCGAAGATAATTCAATTGAAATTCTAAAAAAATCCGCACTTTCAATTGATATTTTACATTTGGAGGCAGAAATTTTTGGTAAAAAACAAGCTTTACACAAAGGAATTCAACATGCAGATTGCGATTACATTTTGACGTGGGATGCAGATGTTGAAATTCCGAGTACTTATTTTGAAGTGATTGCAAAACAGTATATAAGTGATTTATTGATTCTACCTGTAAAGATGCAAGCTTTTTCTTTCCTTGGATTTTTCGCGAGTTTGGATTATTATTTTTTGAATGCAATTTCTTTTGCTTGCGGAAAATTTTCTCAAAACATTGTTGCAAGTGGAGCTAATTTGCTATTCAAAAAAGACTTGTATTTCTATTATTGTGAAACCCAGAAAACGTACCAGTTTGCAAGTGGAGACGACGCTTTTTTATTGCAATTTGCCAAAGAAAATGGTGCTAAAATCACAACCGTTTTAGATTCAGAATTATGTGTAAAAACTGAAAGTCCAAGTAACATTCAAAATTTTATACAGCAACGATTGCGCTGGATAGGGAAATCTAAAGCAGTAGGGGATAAGTTCGCTTTTTTAATTGGAGTTTTAGGTGTTTTGTATCAAGTAAATTATGTTGTTTTGGTATTAAATTATCCCAGTTTTTGGGAAATGATTTTACTTTCAAAAATTTTAGTAGAAATCTTAATATTTTTGCCTTATGTTTTTAAAATCAAACACGGAATTGCCTTGTTATTTAGTCCATTTTTTAGTTTAATTTATTCTTTCTATATGCTTTTGATTGGAGTAGTTTCTCTTTTTTGGAAGGTGAAGTGGAAAGGGAGGGAAGTATAGTTGTTGGTTGTTAATTAGTGTTTTTTAGTAAATGATCAAAATAAAAAATCCCCTTCATCAAACGACAAAGAGGACTTTCAAAGTTTATTCTGTCTTTATTTGGTTTGATCCGCCAATACTTCGTCTAAGTTACCCAATGCCATTGTGAATCCTTCTTTAAAGCCCATTGCTATTACTTTTTCTAGGTCTTCTAACTTATCATAAACAGCAATAATGTTTACTGTCGTAGTATCTCCGTTGGAAACAAATGTGTTGTTCCATTCTGTACGAGGAAACTCTTCGTTAATTACTCCGTTTTCGTCGCAGAAAGCATCCAAGCCTTTATAGTTTTTTAATAGATTTATTTCCTTATAATTGTTTAAACACCAATGTTTTTCGCCTTGAGGAGAAACCATGCAATACAACCAACGACCACCAACTCTAAAATCCATTGATTTTGTCTCCGTTTTGTAAGGTTTTGGAGCCCACCACAAATCTAAAATCTCAGGTTTTGTCCAAGCATCCCAGACCAATTCTAAGTTTGCTGCAAATTCTCTGTTCACCATGAAGGTGTTGGTTTCTTTGTTAATCGTGAAATCAAAAGCAAAATTCATATATTTTTATTTTATATTTAATTACGAAACCATTTGGTTGCAAATATAGAAAAG
>JBKCGI010000179.1:0-11936 GCA_046303515.1 Flavobacteriia bacterium
TTATTTCCTGTATCGGAAAGTAGCCCCTAAAACTTCAAAATTCTATTTCTATTACTCTTCAGAATCTACTGCCTTAAAACAACTCCCTCTTGGTTGATCTCCTTCATGTAACACAATTTCAGAATGCAAAAATTGAGCTGCTTGATTAGAATCTTTTACCTTGATACTGCTTCGGGAAATCATCTCAGCTTCAAAGTCTGTTAAAACAGATTTTCGAATACCTTCTTCTCTCCACTTAGAAAAAGGTCCACAGTTGGTTGAAATGAGTCGCGCGAGTGAAAGTGCATCTAAAAGCGCTTGATTTGCTCCTTGACCTTTGAACGGACTCATTGGATGTGCAGCATCACCTAGGAGCGTAATTTGTTTTCCTTTTGACAATATTTCTGGTTGAAGGATTTCGCGATCGTAGACAGGATAACCAGAAATTTGAGTTTCAAGTGTTGCTGCTAAAATCTGTGGAACAGGTTCATGCCACGGAGTTCGCCGAATGGCTTCTTTCTTCAAGAATTTTACTCCTTGAGCACTTAAAGCTTTCGCTTGATCTTCTGGAATTGGAAAACTCAGTTGCCACATGACTGATTCGGAATCAAAAGGCATGATATAGATGCGCTCATTTCCATTGGCCGTTTGGAAAACAGTGGCTGAATCTAGTAAAGAATTATCAAGTCCTTGAAGCGCATCTAATGGACAAATTCCTAAAATCACAATGCAACCCAGGTAACGCAAAGGCGAAACTTCTTCAAGAAGGAGTAATTTGCGCACGGAACTTCGAATGCCATCTGCTCCAACTACCAAGTCCGCATTGAAGTTTTTGATTTTTCCAGAGACATGGAAACACAGTTCAACTCCTTCGTTCTCACTTTCTTTAAAATCAATCAATTGATGTCCCCATTGAACCTTTTCATTTCCTCCGAGTTGTTCTAGCAATTCCAAACGCAAAGATTGCCTAGCGATATGGATATTTGTTCGTCGGGGAGATTTATTATTTTCTGCTGGCATCCATTTTCTCATCCCCCACTCTCCCACAACTTTTCCTTCAGGAGTATGAACTAGATGTCGGGTAGAAATCACGCCCTCTTTCAAAGCTAAAATCCCCAATCCTTCAATTGCTTTACTCGCTTGCTGCAAAGTTAATCCATAGCCTTGTGCACGATCATCGAAACTGTTATCGCGTTCAAAAAGTGTAAAGGGAATTCCGCGATGCAAACAGGCAACTGCCAAAGCAATTCCACCAATTCCAGCACCAATAATGGCAAGATGTGGATAGTTTGTGTTATCTGGAGTAGGAAAATTTTCAGCATTTAAAATACCAGTTCCATTACAAGTTGGACAAGAATCTAAATGACCTTGAGGACGAATTGGAGCTGGGCCTTGGGAATTACTTTTCTCAAATTGCTCCAATTCTTTTTGGAATTTTAGACGAACACTTTTGCGTAGCTTTTTCCTTTTTTTACCAAGTCCTCTGCAATCTAGGCAAATTGTCCAGTGAGTCTCTATTTTTTCCTCTTGTTTCAATTTTATGCTATTTGTTGGACTTGATTTACGGACAAAATTAAAAATAAATTCGCCGATTTAAAGCCCAAAGATTTTATTTGTCATTTTAAGACTAAATTTGAATTTTGAAGTATTAACAAATGGCAAAAATAAAAACGCATAAAACTCCTTGGCCGACAAAAGAGGTCATGAATCAAATTTATGAAAAAAACTTGTGGGGAGGCAATGAAAATGAGTTTTATTCTGGCGAAGGATCTCACAATCCAGAAATTGTTGAGCCATATTTGCAAACACTAAAATCTTTTTTGTCATCCTTTGAAAATCCCTTAACTGTTTGTGATTTAGGCTGTGGGGATTTTAATGTGGGACAACATTTGGTGAAATACACAAAACAATATTTCGCAATTGATATTGTGCCTGATTTGATAGCTCACAATCGTGAAAAATTTAAAGCAGACAACTTAAAGTTTCAATGTTTGAATATTGTCACTGAGGAATTACCAAAAGGGGATTGCCTTATTTTAAGACAAGTTTTACAGCATTTATCGAATCAGGAAGTTCAAGAAATTCTAAATAAATTGAAGTCTTTCAATTATTTAATTTTGAGTGAACATGTGCCTACAGGAGAATTTATTCCAAACTTGGATATTATTTCTGGTCAGGGAATACGCTTAAAAAAGAAAAGTGGACTTGATATTACCAAAGCTCCATTTAATTTTAAATTCAAAAAGGAACAGGAATTAATGCGTTATGAATTCCAAGATGGTAAATCTGCCATTGTAACCGCATTGTATGAGATCTTTTAGCTAATTTCTAAAATAACTGATTTAATTCTAAAAAGCTTAAAAAAAAGCTGCAATAAATTTAAAATATTCAAGAAAAATAGTATATTTACCTAATTCTACGTTTCTTTTTTGTCATTTTATTCAAATTAATTATGAGAAAATTATTTACCTCAATTTTATTTATTTTAACAGTAACATTACTCCAAAGTCAGGTTGAATTGAGTGAAATCTCCATTTCAAATCTAAATACTGTTGAAGATGAAGATAATTCCTTTGAAGATTGGTTTGAAATTCGAAATTTGGGTCCCAATCCGATAAATATTGAAAATTATGGAATAAGCGATGATCCAACCGTACCTTTTAAATGGCTTTGTCCAAATTATACCTTAGCAAGTGGAGAACATAAATTGATTTTTGCTAGTGGAAAAGATAGAAAACCAATCATTGACCATTACGAATCGATTATTTTGGCAAATGAAACATGGAATTATATCGTTCCCACAGCCGAACCTGAATCTACTTGGAAATTAGCGGGTTCTCCTTTAAATGGATGGTCGGCAGGCGCAGGAGGTTTTGGTTATGGAGATGGAGATGACGCAACTGAAACTGTTCCATCAACAAGTGTTTACCTTAGAAAGTCTTTTAATATCAATAGTTTAAGCGATTTAAAAAAGCTTTTCCTTTTTATGGATTTTGATGATGGGTTTGTTGCTTACATTAATGGAGTAGAAATAGCTCGTATAAACCTTGGAAATATCGGTGATCAGATACCTTTTGATTTTTTGGCAACAGGTGATCACGAAGCAAATGCATATCAAGGTCTAACTATTGATCGTTTTGAAATAGATTTACAGCAATTATCAGATTTACTTGTTGTTGGTGAAAATGTACTTGCCATTCAAGTGCATAATGTTGATGGCAACTCATCTGATTTAACTAGTAATGCCTTTTTAGTTGCTGGTTTTACAACTTCTAATATTACGTATTCAGCTGTTTTGCCTTGGATGAATCTTGATGTTTCAAATGTATGGCACAGCAATTTTAATCTTAGTGTGGGTGAGCAATTGCTTTTTACGAACTCCAGCGGAACTTCAGTGGGCCAAGTTACAATTCCTTTACTTCCAATAGATAATTCTTATAATTTCAGCAGTAATTCATGGTGTTTTAGTACAAATCCGAGCCCTGGAAACATTAATTCTACGGATTGTTTTTCAACATTTTTGAATAAACCAACATTTTCTAAACCGGCAGGGATTTATGCTTCCGCTTTTAAAATTGCGCTTTCAAGTATTGATCCAAATGCTGAAATTAGATACACTGTAAATGGTGATATACCAACAATAAATTCACCTCTTTACATAGACTCCATTTTGATTGATGAAACGAAAGTAATTGCTGCGCGCTGTTTTGATCCTGCAAATTTGGCACTAACGAGTTTGGTAGAAAAAAACACCTACTTAATCAACGAATCCTATATTGGTTTACCAGTTATTTCAATTTCAACAGATTCATTGAATTTGTATGATACCTTGATTGGTATTTATGTTCACGGACCAAATGATTATAGTCCTGATTTCCCTTATTTTGGCTCAAATTTCTGGGAAGATTGGGAAAGATATTCCTACATCGAATATTTAGCAACGGATAGCACACAAAAGTTTGAAGGAGCAATCGGTTTAAAAATTCATGGCGGATGGTCAAGGGCATTTCCCCAAAAAAGCTTCAGAATAAAGTGTCGTGATGATTACGGTATGAATAAAATAAATTATCCTTTAATAGCAGATAAACCATATATCACAAAATATAAAGAATTTAACCTGAGAAATGGTGGAAATGACTACAATGGATGTAGAATGAGTGATGCTTTTATGCAAAGACTTACCAAAAAAACGCATACTGACTATATGGGATATACACCAGTAATTGTGTTTTTAAACGGTGAATATTTTGGAGAATATGAATTAAGAGAAACCTTAAACAAAGATTATGTTGAGAACAATCACGACGTACCTGCTGAAAATGCAAGTGTTTTGACAGAAAACTATTTAGTTGGTTTAAATGCGAATGATGGTACCTTGGATAATTTTTGGCCCATGTACAATGCTATCACAACTAGTGACCCGACAAGTTCAACTTTCTTTGCTTTAGCTGATTCACTGATTGATTTAGAAAATTTTTCAGATTATATGATCACTGAAACCTATTATGGAAATGGGGATTGGAGTTCGGGTTACGCTAACAATATCAAATATTGGCATACACCAGGTGGAAAATGGAGAATGTTATTGATGGATTTAGATTTTGGTTATGGTGCTTATGGTACTTCAACGGAAGATGACTTTATTGGCCTTGCTACAAATGATGCTTTTATACACATGGATGTGATATTTGCCCAATTACTGCAAAATCAAGAATTTTTAAATTATTTTATCAACCGTTATGCAGATCTCATAAATACAATTTGGCAACAAAACAATGTTCAAAATACGGGAAATGCCATGCTCAATGAACTTGCACCTTGGATTCCAAGACATCACGCAACATGGGGTGGAAATATGACCGATTTTCAAAACAAAATGATAAACATGCAAAACTGGAATCAAGCTAGGATTTCAGGAGCAAGAAATGTAGTTCAAAATCATTTTTCTTTACTAGGTCAAGTGAACTTTTCACTGGATGTTCAGCCGGCAGGTGCTGGTCGTATTCATATTTCTACCATTGAGCCAAGTGAAATGGAATATCCTTGGTCGGGAGTATATTTTAATGGTGTTCCAGTTAAAATTACCGCAATTCCAAATCCAGGTTATACTTTTAATTATTGGGCTCCTAACGCTTTATTCTCATCAAATAATACGAATGCTGAATTATTAATTACTCCAAGTATTGCTACTTCTTTTACCGCTTGGTTCACTGGAAATTCAAACTTAAATGCAATTGAAATAAGTGAAATCATGGTAAATGCTGAAAATTCAAGGGACAGCGATGATTGGATTGAGCTACACAATAAGCTGGATGTGGAACTTAATATTAGTGGAATGTCTTTGTCGGATAGTTCTTATTTCAATAAATTTATTTTTCCACTCAACACCAAAATTCCTGCAAATGGTTATTTAGTGGTAGCGAAAGATACGAGTTTGTTTAAAATGCAATATCCATCAATTAACAACGTAATTGGTCCTTTAGGATTTTCATTCAACGGTATTTCGGAAACTATTTTCCTGAAAAATCATTTAAACAACGAATTATTGCATGTTAGCTATACCACTTCTCATCCATGGCCTTTAGGAACAGATGGAGATGGACGAACGCTAGAGTTTAAAGGATTATTTTACTCACCAAATGATCCTTCAGGATGGTATTCTGGTTGTATTGGTGGTTCTCCTGGAGGTCCATACATGCCATGTGATTCGTCATTGATAATTTCAGAAATAAATTACAAGTCTTCCTTAATTTCAAATTCTGGAGATTGGTTCGAAATTCATTCTTTGTCAAATGAAGCACTAGATATTTCCAATTGGAGAATTACTGATGGTGGCAATAATGTGGATTATTTTATTCCTAATGGAACAATATTGGATCCAAATGAATATTTGGTTTTTGCCTCAACGATGACTTTGTTTTCAAACATTCATCCTAATGTAACGGGCGTTTTTGGTCCAACAAATATTGCTTTTGGCACGACAGAAAGCATTCAAATTTTTGATGCAACTAATCGATTGGCATATTCAGTAAATTATACCAACCAAGAACCTTGGCCCTTGGAAGCTGATGGTTTCGGGAAAACGATGGAATTACTATCTTCAACAGAAAATATGTGTAGTGGCTTAAATTGGTTTGCAGGTTGTCCAGATGGTTCTCCAGGTGCTATTTACAATCCTCAGTGTGACCTTAGTTTGACAGAAAATCAATCCAATAGGGTTTTATTTTATCCGAATCCAGTAGCTGATAAACTTTATTTTACCTTAAACGAAAATACGACTGTTCGATTGTATTCGATTACGGGCGAATTATTAAAAGAAGAAAAATACGCTGCAGGAAAAATTGAGATGAATCTAAGTGATTTAGCTGATGGAATGTATTTAATTTCTGTACTTGGAAATACTTACCAAGTATTAAAAAATTAGGAAATCTTTAGTCTTAAAAAAAGAAACTAGCTGAAATAGTTTTGAGGTAAATAGGTGTTAACAAATTTAAATTACGCTCCTTTTCCAGTTGGAATTGCATCCTCTTTTAAGGATGGTCTTTCGTATTTCCCAAAAGAATAGGCGATTTTCAGCCATAAAACTTGTGTATCCCATTTACTGTAATTTTGTGTAGTTAAGGGATTAAAAATTGTACCATAAATCGTTCTGTTTTTATTAAAAACATCTTGAAAGGTAGCAGAAACTCTCCATTTATTTTGGTAGAATTCTCTACTCAGAACGGCTTCAAAATCGTGAATATTTTGTGTGTATTGTGCAATAAAATCTGTTCCTTTAGCTGTGAAATTATACTCTAGGTTTAAACGGATTTTGAAAGGTAAAATAAATTGTGAATATACACCAAAACTCCATAAAGCTTTATTTTTGTTGATATAATTGTATCCAGGAATGGTTGTTTTATTGCAATTTGTGTAAAGATACATGAAGGAAATTTCATCCACATTTATTGCTTGACGAAAAAAATCAAGTCCTTGTGTGAAAAAACCAAAAGGTACAGGTAAGGAGAAAAAGCCAGAAAAAGATTGTACGTTGTTGTAAGTTTTGAAGGTGTAATTTACAGCGAAAGAACTTGAATCTACTGTTACGTCAGTTAAATTAATTGAATTTGAAAAAGTATGTGTTAAACTCAACTGACAGTATTCAAAAATGGATAATTTCGCTTGAGAACGATGTAGGAAATTTGGATCTAGTTTATTATTCCCTGAATTTTGGGTGTATGAATCATAATAACCATTTAAGTTGGGGTCATACATACCGTAATTCGGAAGGTTAATTTTTCGGGAATAGTTTATCATCAAGTTCATATCTGGTGAAATACGGTATAAGGTATGAACAGAAGGATACAAATTGAGAAAATTTCTACTTATTAAAGTGTTTTCATTTTGCATTCCTTTAAAGCTAAAATCTTCTGCTCGCAAACCTAAAGTAACCGCTATAGATTTCTTAATTCTGCGTTTGTATTCAGAATAAAATGCAAGGTTTTGCTCTATGTAATCAAATGGAATGGTGGATGAAAAATTAGTGTTTTCCCAATTTAATTGTATGGAATCATTAAAACGATATGCTCCTTCATTTGAGGCAGTCAAATTCGTGATTTTCGCTCCAAAATTTACTTGTGTTTTTTTGTCTGCTAACGGAATCTCAAAATCCAAACGATTTATTAAACGTTGTGACTTACTATTTGATTTTATCAGTGAATAACTTGAAGCTGATGTTATTTGTTCAACCGTTCTTCTATTTTCATAAATAGAATTTGTATAATTACTCGAAAATTCAATTTTTCGATTTAAACTATCCATAATTATTCGATATTTCAAACCTCCATCAAAGGTATAACCTTTACCCTTCGATTCGTAATTTGATGTGAAAGGTAAAATATCGGAATTATTTGTTTCAATTTGAGAATTTCCATCACCTTGATTTGAATAGGTATTTATATTTGCATTCAACTGTAAAGTACTTTTCTTGGAAAGTTTTGTAACTAAATTTCCTCTATTGGAATAATAGCGATTTGTGTATTTTTCTTGACGTAAAGAATAAAGTTCCTGCAAACTGTCTAAAAAAGTATAGGTTCTATCGGATTTCTCGGTCACATTACTTTCTTGATATGAAGCAGTACTTTGAATGTTCCAAGTGAAACGTTTAGCCTTTCCATTTAATAAAAAAGTAGGCATTGTTTTCATGTTTTTGTTGATCCCTGTATTCAAACTAATGGAACCTGAAAGCCATTTGAATGCTTTATCATTACTGATGATGTCAATTATTGCTCCACTAAAATTGGCATCATAAGAAGCGCCTGGATTAGTAATAAGTTCAATTTTTTTGACAGAATTTGCAGGTAAACTTTTTAATAAATTATCCAAATCCATAGGAGATAAAGTACTCGGAATACTTTCAAAAAAAACAGAGGCTATTTGACCTGAATAAGCAAAACCACCATTTGGACTCGGAATAATTCCTGGGATTTTTGTAATAGCATTGTAGATTGAACTGCTTTCAAGAATTGGATTATTTTCTACCAAAACAATCGTTTTTTCTGGGTCAACAACAATGAATTTCTTTGGAATACCTGTTATTGTGACCTCAGATATTTCAGAAATTTTATCAACTAACTTAATTAAACCCAAGTCAATTGTTGCATTTGAATTTTCTGTAATTGAAAATAGTAATTCACTTTCAGTTGAAGACATGCTTTTGGTTTTCAGCACATAATTTCCAATTTGTAAAGCTACTGTTTTTGAAAATGAACATACAGAATCTTGTAAGGTGAAAACTATAGAATCACCAGTTGATTTTTTTTGAATTAGTGTAAATTGCTTAAAATCAGTATCACAATCTTTTTCAACATTCCTTACTTTTACTTTTATTTCAAAACCTTGAGCATAAGAATTAACTACAAAAAAACTAAGTATAAAAAAGAGCGTAATCTTTATGTGCATAAATATTTTTTGCAAATAACGCTATAAAAACAATAGGTTACAAGAAGGAAAAGTAATTAATTAAAATTTAAATTCGTCTTTCTCACAAACCTTTTATGTAACTGTCATATATATCATTAAACACAACGCCAGAAACAGATTTTTTCAAAGACAATTGCTTCAATTCAACCAAGGACCACAAAATAAATTCTTTTAAAAAGAGTACATCTTTTACATCAACTTCAGCATAATAATTTTGGATCAAATTATCTAATGGCTTGATTTTACTTATCTTTTCGCTATAAGTACTTTCATCACATTCATCCAACAATTCAAAACTACTTTCGCTCATAAACCACGAAACTAATTCATCATAAGGAGTAGTTTCATCTTTCTTTTTAAATTTCGCTAAATTCGGAAAGTTCTTTAAAAACAAGGTTTTACTAGCTTCTGAAATTAAGCGTTGCGCTACAAAATCACTTCCCTCCTGCTCTCCTTCGTAAACCAATTCAACTTTTCCGATTATGGATGGAATTGCTCCCAAAATATCGCTAAATCTTACAGTTGTTTCCGCTTCATTGTTGATTAAAGTTCTTCTTTCTGCTGTACTAATCACATTTTCGTATGCTGTGATTGACATTCGAGCACTTACGCCACTTTTCGCATCAATGTATTCGCTTCTTCGCGCTTCAAAAGCAATTTGTTCAATCAAATCTTTTGCCAATTCAGGAACAAATACTTTACAATTTCTTGCTTCTAGCGAGTCCGTTTCTTGCGTCGTAATGCGTTTAGCAATTTCAATTGAATCCGAATAATGGGTCAAAATTTGAGAACCAATTCTATCTTTTAGAGGCGTAACTATACTTCCTCTGTTGGTGTAATCTTCAGGATTGGCTGTGAAAACAAATTGTAAATCCAATGGCAAACGCAATTTAAATCCACGAATTTGTATGTCGCCTTCTTCCAAAATATTAAATAAACCAACTTGAATACGTGCTTGTAAATCAGGCAATTCGTTGATAACAAAAATACAGCGATTGGCTCTTGGAATCATTCCAAAATGCAAAACACGTTCGTCAGAGTAATTTAATTTTAAATTGGCAGCCTTAATCGGGTCGATGTCACCAATCAAATCGGCAACAGTTACATCTGGCGTAGCTAATTTCTCGTAAAAACGTTCGCTTCTGTGCAACCATTCAATTTCAGTTGCATCTCCATTTTCTGCAATCTGATCTCTCCCAAACCTACTCAAAGGATTCAAAGGATCGTCGTTGATTTCGCTACCTTTAATTACGGGAATAAACTCATCCAAGAAATTCACCATCAAACGGGCAATTCTCGTTTTTCCCTGTCCACGTAAACCAAGAAGATTGATGTTGTGTTTCGACAAAATCGCTCGTTCCAATTGCGGAATAACGGTGTTTTCGTAACCAATCATTCCTGGAAAGGTTGGTTTATTTTCTCGTAAAGCCTGAATCAAATTATCTCTTAATTCATTTTTAATCGTTTTGGAAACATAGCCAGATGCTTTGAGTTGTCCTAAAGTTTTGATGTCCGTTTGCATATCAGTTGATTCTCTTTTTTCTATTCGTTTCGTAATCGTGGAAAATCATTTCGCCTAAGTCTTTTAAGCCTGTATAAAATGCTTTTCCTTTGTTTGATTTGGTAAATTCTTCAATAAATGACTGCAAATAAGGATCTCTCGCAATCATAAAAGTCGTAATTGGAATGTGTAATTTTCGTGCTTGAGCCGCCATATTGTAGCATTTTTCCACAATAAACTGATCTAAGCCGTTGCTGTTTTTATAATATTGACCATCAGGCATGCGCAAACAACTTGGTTTACCATCCGTAATCATAAATATTTGTTTGTTCGTGTTTCGTTTTCTTCTCAAAATATCCATCGCGAGTTCTAAACCAGCAACCGTATTGGTGTGATAAGGTCCAACATTCAAGTAAGGTAAATCTTTGATTTTAATTGGCCAGGCATCGTTTCCGAAAACAATCACATCGATTGAATCTTTTGGATATTGGGTCGTAATCAATTCTGCGAGCGCCATGGCAACTTTTTTAGCCGGCGTGATTCGTCTTCACCATACAAAATCATGCTGTGACTGATGTCAATCATCAAAACGGTACTCATTTGCGATTTGTGGTGCGTGTCTTCCACAATTAAATCTTGTTCGGTCAATTTAAAAGCCCCAACACCATTGTTGATTTGCGCATTTTTCAAGCTTTCGGTAATGGAAATATTTTCAAAGGAGTCGCCAAATTGGTAAGATCTAAATTCTCCAGTGGATTCATCGCCCAAACCGCTTTTTTTCGATTTATGATTACCGCTTCCATTCTTTTTAATTTTACCAAAAAGTTGTTCTAAGGCATTTTTGCGCAAAATACGTTCTGTTTTGGCAGTAATTTTCATCGGACCTTTTCCGTCTGGTTTGATTTCTTGCTTCAGATAACCTCTTTTCTTCAAGTCTTCTAAAAAATCATCCAGCGTATACTCTTCTGTCGTGATGTGGTATTCGTCGTCAATTGTTTTCATCCAATCCAAAGCCTCCTCCACATCTCCTGAAGTATGCGGAATGATTTCACTGAAAATTTCGAATAAGCGATCAAAATCAGATTTTTCTTCTTCTTTGAAAGGCGTGAAAATGTAAGATGATTTTGACATAAAACTGACTTTAGAACTAAACACAAATGTAAGCAAATTGTTTTAGGAAATGAATTTTGAAATTGCCAAAAAATCAAAAAAAGGAAAGTTGAATTGTATTTGGAATTTTGATAATTAAGGTGTAGATTTGAGTGGAAAAAATGAAACTAAATGTGTAATAAGCGAAATGTTTCAATTTTGATGTTCAAGACAATTAAAACTCAAATCATAGAATAAAACATGAAATCAATCCCCTCTTCAACTTTTTCGATAAACGATACATTACTTGCTGCGCTAATTGGTGCGTTTATAGGTCAAATAAGCATAGTGTTTTTCAATTGGATTAAAAACAAATATGATTTAAAAAAGAAAAAAAAACTAATAC
>JBKCGI010000180.1:0-5073 GCA_046303515.1 Flavobacteriia bacterium
AATATGAATTCAATAATGAGGAGAAAGAAAAAATTCATTGGTTTAATGTTTACATTAAATCTGAAAAATTTAACTATCAAGAGTATAGCGTTCCTGTTGAAATTTATATATCTTCAAAGAATGGCTTGCCTTTAATGGTAGCCACTAAAGAGGATGGTTCTTTAGGGAACATAGTTATTGAAAGTAAAGACATTCAAAATAACAGAAAAGTATTTGTCGCAAATAAAAGACGATTAACAAAGATTTTGATGTAAATAATTTGGAAAATGATTATTGTGAAAATTAAATAATCTTCCGCTCCGCAGGATTTGTAATCCTGCGATAAAAAAAATACATATATAAATTTTAATTTAAAAATCTTGATTTGATAACAAATATTTTTGCTAATTTTAAATTAAAAGAAACTGCAATGTCATAAATCCAGCATAGCTAGTATTGAACTGCCACTTTTTTAAATTGGAGGACGAAAATTGCGACCTCCAATTTAATAATGTTTTAAATAAGTAATTGAAAGTAACAATAAAATGACTAAAAATAACACAATTCCAGACGAACTTATCATTAGTAGAATTTACTTTATTAGATCGAGAAAAATAATGCTAGACAGAGATTTAGCATTATTTTATGGAGTTGAAACAAAACGATTAAAGGAAGCTGTGAGAAGAAACATTAATCGATTTCCAGAGGATTTTATGTTTGAAATGACAATGGAAGAATTTGATTTATAGAGAAAAGAAAATATCACAAATCAAGAAGACAAAATGGGATTACGTTAAGCGCCATTTTGCTTTACAGAACAAGGAGTAACAATGTTATCTCGCATTTTAAATAGTGAAACTGCGATAGAGGTAAATATCAGAATAATTAGAATTTTCAGTAAATTAAGAGAAATTGTTTCAAATAATAATGATATATTATTAAAGTTAGAACAAATGGAAAATAAATTACTCAAAAATCAAGAGAAAGTAAATCAACATGATGAGGATATAACCGTTATTTTCAAATACTTGAAACAGCTTTTAAATCAACCCAATCCTGAAAGAGAAGCAATTGGATTTAAAACAAAAAAGTAATGTCATTATGAAATTAATTTTTAGTTTAATTGCTTCGCACAGTTTCTTTAAAAATTTAATTACTATTAAAATAGATTTCCACAACAATCCCCTGCCAGGGAGTAGCCGTTTAGCTTTGCGAAACAAAAAGAGATTTGAAAAGTAAAAACAAAGCGAATTAGTCAGTCTCTTGACTGAAGCTCTTGTTTTTGCTCATGAAAACGAATTTTTGGGAGCAAACTAGAAGGCGGCTACCGACCTTGGTGGCAGCCTTAAAGAAAATTCTAAAATCTTAGTATTTCACAAATACATTTTTCGGCTCCGTAAAGAAACGCAAAGCTTCCCAACCACCTTCACGACCGACGCCAGAAGATTTTACACCACCAAAAGGCGTGCGCAAATCTCTTATTAACCAAGCGTTTATCCACACAATTCCTGCTTGTACTTGATCGGCTACGCGATGTGCTCGTTGTAAATTACTCGTCCAAATAGTAGCGCTAAGTCCGTATTCTGTTGAATTTGCCATCATCAAAACCTCTTCTTCTGTTTCGAATGGTGTGATGGTAACAACTGGTCCAAAAATTTCTTCTTGATTGGTACGGCAATCGAATTTTAAACCTTCAATAACGGTTGGTCTCAAATAATATCCTTTATCGTGTGGAGCTGGCAAATGTACCTGTGTTCCACCCGTTAAAACCGTTCCACCTTCTTGTTTTGCCAATTCGATGTAGGAAATTACTTTTTCCATATGCGGCTTGGAAACCAAAGCTCCCATTTTTGCTTTCGGATCGGTTGGGAAAGAAACGGTCAATTTATCCACTTTTTCCACAAAGGCTTTTTTGAATTTCTCGTAAATTCCTTTTTGCACAAAAATGCGCGAGCCACACAAGCAAATTTGCCCCTGATTGGCAAAAGATGAACGCATGGTGGTACTCAACATTTCGTCAAAATCACAATCGTCGAAAATGATATTTGGATTTTTTCCGCCTAATTCCAAAGATAGTTTTTTGAACATCGGAGCAGCAGTTCGTGCTATGTATTCTCCCGTTTTTGTACCACCCGTAAAGGAAATCGCCTTGATTTTTGGATGTTTCACGATGGCATCTCCTACCCTATTTCCCATTCCGTGAATGATATTCAAAACCCCCGCAGGCATTCCAGCTTCTTGACACACTTTTCCTAACAAATAGGCTGTGTAAGGTGTAACTTCTGAAGGTTTTGCAATGACACAATTTCCAGCAGCTAAGGCAGGAGCAATTTTCCAAGAAAACAAATACAAAGGCAAATTCCAAGGAGAAATACAGCCCACAATTCCGATTGGTTTACGAACGGTATAATTTACGCCCATTCCTTCCATATAATGCGATTCGGAAGCAAAATGAATGATTGAAGTAGCAAAAAAGTGGAAATTTGAAACCGCACGAGGAATGTCGACGTGAGCAGCCAAAGAAAGCGGTTTTCCATTGTCACGCGATTCTGCAGCCACAAATTCGTCCATGCGCTTCTCAATTCCTTCGGAAACTTTGACCATAATAGCACTTCTTTCTTCGATAGACATTTTAGACCAAATTGGAAATGCTTTTTCAGCAGCATCAACCGCCTGCAAAACATCTGCTTCGTCCGAGTCTGGAATCAAACAATATACTTCGCCAGTAGCTGGTTCGTAATTGTCGATGTAAGATTTATTGCTTGGTTCTTGGTAAGTTCCGTTTATGAAATTGAGTATTTTTTCCATTGTTTGCGTTTGTGACACAAAGGTAAAAAGAAAAATTAGAGTGTTAAATGAAAAATCGGTTATTAATTTAACAACCAACAAAGATAGATTTTACCAATTTATTTGCCACAGATGCACAAATGCATTTTAATTTAAATGAAATACTTCAATATTTTGATGCAAAACTTAATCTCACGAATGAAATTCACAAGGTGAATTTATTTGTGAAAAATAAATCATAAAAATGAACTTATAAAAATTCGTGAATTTGATTTCGTCGTTGCATACGCGGTGTGAACTTAACAAAATGCAACTTAAAAATTTACTATCATAATTTAATATTTCTTAGATTTTCTTAATTTCGCACATGGCAGAATTATTAAAAAACATATACTCAGAAGCTTTTTTTAAGCAGTTTAATACTTATTTGAAAATAGAATTAAAATCTTTCAATGAAAAAGAATTCTTGGCAAAAATATTCTCAGAAAATTGGAAAAATTTAGAATTGAAAGACAGAATGTTGCACATTGCGACTGTTTTGAATGATTATTTGCACTCTGATTATGAAAAAGCTTGTGCGGAAATAATTGCAATTATTGATTTACACAAACGGGAACATAGCAATGGTTTCAATTTTGAATTCATGTTTTTTCCTGAATATATTCGATTGTATGGAATTGAAAATTATGATGTTTCCATAAAAGCGATTGAAAAAGTGACTCAGTTTACGAGCTGTGAATTTGTGGTGCGTCATTTTTTGAATTCCTATCCTGAAAAGATGGTAAAACAAATGCAAGCTTGGGCGAAACACCCACATCACTATGTGCGCAGATTGGCTTCTGAAGGTATGCGAACCAAACTTCCTTGGGCGATTAAAGTGTCGCATTTGAATCAAAATCCGCAAGAAATTTTTGCTATTTTGAACCAATTGGCCAACGATGAATCTGATTGGGTAAGAAAAAGTGTTGCCAATTCCTTAAACGATTTATCAAAAGATTTTATTGAGGATACGATAACTTTTACCAAAAAATGGATCAATCATTCGAAGGAAGTCAACCTGTTATTGAAACATGGAAACCGTACTTTACTTAAAAATGGACATCAAGAAATCTTGAATTTATTCGGGTTTAACAGTGAATTAGATTTTCAAGTAAATATTTTTCAAATCAAAAATCCTTCAATAAATCTTGGAGATGATTTACATTTTGAATTGGAAATTGACGTGAATACAGCAGTTAAAACCACACTTCGGATAGAATATCGCCTTTACTTTTTGCGCCAAAACAACAAGCATAATTCCAAAACGTTTAAAATTAAGGAGCAAGAAATTATTGGAAATCAAATTATAAAAGTAGTGACAAAACAAAGCTTTAAACCAATATCTACTCGAAAATACTATTCTGGTCTACAATTCATCAGTTTGGTGGTAAATGGAAAAGAAATTGAAAAAACTCCATTTTTAATTGTCTGATTTACATTATTTTCGACAAAAAGCTTAAAAAAACTTCACAAAAAAGTATTTTTTTTTCGATTTTGAATTTGAAATTAAAATAATATTACTAAATTTGCACTCGCCTAATGAAAATAAGGCATGTCAGAATGGCCCATGGTGTAACTGGCAACACGTCGGTTTTTGGTACCGAAGAGTCTAGGTTCGAGCCCTAGTGGGCCAACAAAAGGAATTCAGAAATGGGTTCCTTTTTTTATTGTACAAACTTTGTGAGAACGTTTATTTCGATGAATATTTTCAAAGAAAGCATGACCGTAAAAAATACATATCCATTCATCATAGCACAGCAAAACAAAAGAATTCATAAATGAGTGTTTTATTTTGGTGAAGAAGTTATAAAATGTTTTTTTAATCTTTAATTGAATTGCACGAAATCATGGTCTATACTCCTTTAAAAAAGGTTTAGATTAATTTAAGAAGAATTAAGATGTCTAAAGATAAAAAGCCACTCGTGTTGAAACGAATGGCTTTTAAAAATGTGGAGTCGGAGGGGTTTTCCCGACATAATTTTTAGCTTGATATTCAACTACATACAGAAAAAATCAAAAAAAACTAGTTTAAAAACTTGCATTAATTTTGACTTAATTTGTTGTATTTTAAAGAACTTATTTTGCTCTACAAAAATACAAAATTGGATTCATAAAACAAGTTAAATTCAAGTAAATTTAATGATTTAAAGCTGAGCAATTGGTGTTCCATTTGCGGATGCTTCTAATAACATTAATAGGAAATTCGTTAAAGGCAAAATATCTTGATGAACAGAAGCTTGTTCCAAGGCATTCATGCATTCTTGCCTT
>JBKCGI010000181.1:0-113944 GCA_046303515.1 Flavobacteriia bacterium
ATACTTAGGTACAATTTACGCTACATCTACTATATTTTTGATACAACATTTTTATCAAATTCTCTGCTAAGATTATTTAATCGCAATACCCAAAATTAAGTATTGCGATAATTTTCATAAATCTTATAAAGCGTTTTTCACAATTTCATCCACCACGCTAGGATCAAGCAAAGTTGACGTATCTCCCAAATTGGCAGTATCTCCCTCAGCAACTTTTCTCAAAATACGTCGCATAATTTTGCCAGAACGCGTTTTAGGTAAACCACTTACAAATTGAATTTTTTCTGGTAAAGCAATTTTTCCAATTTCTTTGGTTACAGTTTCCAAAATTCCCTTTCGCGCCTCAGCTTCTTGCATGACGTCGTGTTCACACACTACGAAGGCATAAATTGATTGCCCCTTCACTGGGTGAGGATATCCAACCACAGCTGATTCTATGACCAAATCGTTTTCATTGATGGCATTTTCGATTTCTGCAGTTCCAAAGCGATGACCAGAAACATTTATCACATCGTCGATTCGTCCAATGATACGATACATTCCATTTTCATCGCGTTTTGCACCATCTCCCGTAAAATAATACCCATCGTAATGTGAAAAATAGGTTACACGGCAACGTTCATGATCTCCAAAAGTGGTTCGTAACATCGAAGGCCAAGGCGCTTTCACACATAAATATCCTTCCACATCGTGTTCTTGTATTTCACTACCATCTTGATTCAATAAAACTGGCTGAATTCCAGGTAATGGATAACCAGCAAAAGTTGGTTTTTGAGGAGATAAATTTCCTAACCCAGATATCATAATTCCACCAGTTTCAGTTTGCCACCAATTGTCAACTACTGGACAATTTCCTTTACCAATATGTTCATGATACCAATGCCAAGCCTCCGCATTTATTGGTTCTCCAACTGTTCCAATTACTTTTAATGAACTCAGGTCGTAAGGCTTTACGAAGTCGTCACCGAAGCCCATCAAAGAACGCAAAGCTGTTGGTGCAGTTAAAAATTGATTTACTTTATATTTTTCTACAACTTGCCAGAAACGACCAGCATCAGGAAAAGTTGGAATTCCTTCGAACATGACACTCGTTGCTCCTGATAATAAAGGTCCGTAAAGGATATACGAATGTCCTGTGATCCAACCAATATCTGCAGTGCACCAATATACATCATCGGGCTGATACTGATATACATTTTGAAAAGAATAAGCTGTGTACACCATATATCCTCCACAAGTATGAACTACTCCTTTTGGTTTTCCAGTAGATCCAGAAGTATATAAAATAAACAACATATCTTCTGCATCCATTTGTTCAGCAGGACAATCTTGAGCTTGATTTTTAATTACATCGTTCCACCAAATATCTTTAGGCGGATTGAAATTTACATCCCATTCGAAAGCTTGCAAAACAATTGTTTTTTGCACAGAATTACAGTTTTTCAAAGCTTCATCAATCACAGTTTTTAATGGAATTTCTTTCGCTCCACGATTCATACCATCAGAAGTGATGACAATTTTTGCTTGCGCATCGTTTACGCGATCAGCTATGGCATTCGCTGAAAACCCAGCAAAAATAACCGAATGAACTGCCCCAATTCTAGCACAAGCCAAAACAGCAATAGCCAACTCTGGAATCATAGGAAGATAAATGCAAACGCGATCTCCTTTTTCTACACCTAGTGCTTTAAGTCCATTAGCAAACTCACAGACTTTGTGGTATAATTCCTTGTATGTTAGGTTAGTATGATTGCCGTCGATTTCATTTGCCTCCCAGATGATTGCTTTTTTATCAGGAAATGTTGCCAAATATCTGTCCAACATATTTTCTGTAATATTCAATTTGGCACCTTTAAACCATTCAATTTTAGGTTCTTGGAAATTCCATTCTAAGACAGAATCCCATTTTTTTTGCCATTGAAATTCTTCTGCTATTTCGCCCCAAAATTGTGCTGGATTATCAATACTTTTTTGGTATTTTTCTTGATATTCTTCAAAGCTTTTGATCTGTAATCCCATAGTTTTTGCGTTTGAACAAACTTACATATTTTTATGTGAATTTTACAAATAAAATTAAAACTTTTCTTGCTAAAACGATTAAATTATTAGGTGCGTTTAAAAAAACCTTATTTTTTTAGTTAAACCTTGTTAATAACATATCTTTGGTATTGTTTTTGAAATAGAATAATTCATAAATTTGTACTCAATTATATGAAAAGACTTTTCTTCTTCTTTTTTGCCTTTTTTGTCTTCACAGCATGTGTTGAAATTTCAGATGATTTATCCTTAAAAAGCGATGGTTCAGGTACTTTTAAATATACCGTAAATTTGAGTGATTCAAAGGTGAAAGTTAATTCTATTTTGGCTTTAGATAGTTTGGATGGGAAAAAAGTACCAAGCATTGCAGAGATAAAAGATATCATCAATGAATATAAGACCTTACTTGAAACCAAAAATGGTATTTCAAACGTAAAGGTAGAAACGGATTTTAATTTTTTTATATTGAAGTTTCAGTGTGATTTTGATAATGTTTCAAATTTGCAAAAAGCAATAAAAGAAATTGCGATTTCGAAAGACAAAAAACAAGAATTTAAGGAAATAAACCATACTTGGTTAACTTGGGATGGTTCGAAATTGGTTCGTTCAGTTCCAAATTTAACTCAAGAAACGATTCAAAAGTTGAAAAAAGAGGATGTAGAAGCTTTGAAAAAAGGAAAATATATCTCAATTACTCGTTTTGACCGTATCATTGATAAAAGTGACAATACGAATGTGATTTTTACGCCTGATAAATCAGCTTGCATGTTAAAAACAAATCCTTATTCCCTGATTAACAATGTAAAATTGCTTGAAAATACGATCTATTTAACCAACACAAAAAAAACTACCAAAACGTAAATCACATTTAAAAAATGAGTATATTGCAATACGATTTGTCACTATCACCTATGAAGAAACTAATACTAAGCGCGTTAATTCTCGCTACTACGAATGCATTCTCTCAAACTTCTGAGGATTTTATTCCTAAAGATGCGGTTACTGTTTTGAGCATCAATAATATTACACTACTGAAAAAAGTGTCGATGGATGAATTGGTGCAATATGAATTCATGTCGGAAGTGCAATCTGAATTGTTTGACGGTTCAACGAGCGGAAAAAATTTAAAAGATTCAGGTATAGATTTCGATCAAAAATTGAATGTTTTTTATGGGCAAAACCAAGATTATGAGGTTTCAGGTTTTTCTTTTGGAATCAACGACAAAAAGAAATTATTTTCCGTATTTGATGATTTTGAGCGTCAACCAACAGATATTCCTGGAATTGAAATGTATTCAAGTTTTACAAATCATTTGATTATCAAGGGAAATATTGGAATGGTTTTGCGTGTAGATCCTTCCTATGAAAAAATTTCAACAGTAACTGATTCTGTATGGATGGCACGCGGATATGGTTATTTCTATGATGGATACGACAATTCTTTCAGTGAAGATCCAGAAATAATCGATGATGAAGAGGCAGATGAAGAGCCGCCATTTAATTCCGAAGAAATATTTGAAGATAATGTTTCTGGAGATAGCACAGGGACTGAGGAAATGACAGATTTTGATGTTATGAATAAAAATTATTGGGAAATGCGTGATAGTATTACCAATGAATTACAGTTCAAATATTATTCAAGAATCGTTGATGAATTGTATATCAATAATCTCAATTTAAAAAGTCAAGATCAAAAATTTGCATTGCAGTTGACTCATGATTCGGATGGAATTTTCTATTTGGATAATTCAAGAAATTTCAAAAACGCTAGAGGATTGTGGTATTTCCAATCTATTTTCCCTGAATTGTATAATGATTTACAAGCTTTGTATTCTGGAAATGTGATGTTAGGTGATATACTTTTCAATGAAAATTCAGTTGATGTGAAGTTTGAAGCCAATTACGGTGAAGCTTTAGGTTCAATTTACGAGAAATTGAATGGTACAAAATTCGATAAAAACGTATTGAAATATATTCACAACAATACGACTGGATTTTTCACATACAATATCAATTTAAAAGAAGGTTACAACAAAGCTTATGATATTATTATTCCTATTTTAAGTCAAGAAAAAGACCCTCGTATTTCGAGTAATGTTTTGATGGCGGAAATGATTAATGAATTTGTTGATGTGGATGCCATTTTTGACACCTACCAAGGTAGTATGTTTGGAAGTTTTAATGGAATTAAAAAGGTGAAAACCAAGAAAATCGAATTTTTCTACGACGAGGAAACTTTTGAATACGGGGAAAAAGAAATAGAAGGCGAAGAAGATATGCCTATTTTCACAATGGGTTTCACAACTGATCGTAACGATATTCCTGAAAAAGTATTGAACCACTTGGGTAGAATGACTTCTCGATTCAGAAACATGGGTACGTATTGGATAGTCGAAGATGCGATTTTTAATTCAGTTCCAATGTATATCATCAATAAAAAAGGATTGATGATTTTTACAAATGATGAAGATTTAGCTAAAAATCACAGTAATGGATATGGTGGTGATGCCTTAAAAGGTCCTCGTGCAAAAGCAGCAAAGAAAAGTAAATTTATGTATGCTTACTTTGATTGGGGCTTGGCTTTAAATAAATTGCCAAGAGAAATGTTTAACACCAATCAAAACGAAATTTTAGATGCGATGCGTGGAAAAACAGGTATCATTGAATTAACTTCATCTAAAACAACAAAAGAGAAAACCACTTTTAATATTTCCTATAAATTCCAAGGAGAATACGAAAATTCAGGAAAATATTTATTGGATATGGTGAATACTGTTTACGTTTTATCAAAATAAAAATGCTTGCTAGGAAAGGTTTAGTTATTGTTTTATTGATTTCGTTAATAGCTGGTTATTTTTATCTTCGACCTTATTTAACTAAGCACGAACCCGAACCACATATTACAGATAGAATGCCAATTGGGGATTTTATTGGTAAAATAAAATTGTTGGATTTGGCTCGTGAAACAGATGCGTTTTTGTATTACAATAAATTACCATTTAGAGACTTTTTGAGTGTAGAATTTATTTTAGCACAAGGAAAAAATTGTGGCTTAAATATTCAAAAGCCGATATATTTTTTTGCTAATGAGTCGGGGGAATGGGGGAGTCTAGTGACTGTTTCAGATAGTAGTAAAATAAGTAACGGAATTGTGCGACTAAAGCAAAATGTGAGCTTAGAAGATACTTTAGTTGGAGGACAGAAGGTGCTAAAAATACCGAATGAAAAAATATATTTAACCTATGGAAAATATTGGATGTTTATCTATCATGGAAAACAGTTGCCCAAAAGAATGTACCATGTAATTTATTCCAAAAAAGGTGAAATAAATCCTGTTTGGAGGAAATTTATGCGTAACAAGAAGTTTGAAAATGAAAGTGTTGTTGTGGCTTCCAATTGGAAAAAGATTCAAAAATATGGAATGGATTATGCCATTTTTACCCACGATTCTGATTCTATACATTTTAAATTAAAAAGCTATTTTAAAAATAAAGAAGATTTTGATTTTAAACTTAAACAAGATGGACTTGGCTTGCAATCTAATGGAGTAAATGATAAATATTTAAGTTTTCATTTTGATGTTGAGAAAATTCGTTCCAAGATTAATTCGCCAATAAAAATGTTGTTAACTGAATTATCTAAACGTGTTAGTTTTCCAGTCGAAGATTTCTTCAAAGCTTGGGATGGTGATATTTCATTTCATGAAGGAGGAAAACAAACAATCAAAGAAACGATAATCGAAACAGAATATGATGAAGATTTTAACGCTGTTGAAGTAAAAAAAGAAAAAGATGTTGAAATTCCAGGTTATTCGGTATTACTTTCTATGAATGAATTTCAAAAGAATTTTGTTTCTAAATTGTTTGCTAAAGGTATTATGCGAAAAGAGAATAATCGTTTTTACATTTTAACTTCTCCACCATTAAAAATAAATCAGAATAAAAATTATTTAATGTTGTATTCAGCGCAACATGCACCAAAAATTATTTCAGATAAATTAAACGGGGGTTATTGGAAAGACCATAAAACGCTCTATGATTTCACGATAGATTCATTAAACCAGAGAGAATTGTTTTTTTCACTGCGTTTCCCGGGGATGAGTTTATTGAGAAAAAATAAGTTGTTATATTAAATTTTGTTAAGCAAAAGTGAAAATCAACTAATTTTGCTTAGGTTTGTTAGCTATATATGATTGAAGAAAAACAATTACGTTACGATAAAGCTTATTTGAGAATGGCTTATACATGGGCTGAATTATCTCATTGTTCGCGAAAAAAAGTAGGAGCTATAATTGTAAAGGATGGAATGATTATTTCCGATGGTTACAATGGAACTCCTGCCGGTTTTGATAATTGTTGTGAAACAGATGAAGGCGATACGCATTGGTATGTGTTGCATGCTGAGGCAAATGCTATTTTGAAAGTGGCTCGTTCAACCCAAAACGCAGAAGGCGCAACTTTATATTTAACACTTTCTCCTTGCAGAGATTGTAGTAAATTAGTTTTACAAGCTGGAATCAAGCGTGTGGTTTTTATAAATGATTACAAAGATACTACGGGAGTAGATTTTTTGAAAGAAGCAAAATTAGAAGTAATACAAATCCCAAATCCATTTGATGAAAAATAATTCTTCCAATTACATAATTCCATTTGCCTTTTCAATCACTTTGGCGGTTGGTTTATGGCTGGGGCATGTTCTTTCTCCTAATAATAACTCACTTCAGTTGAGTGCTGGTGAAGAAAAATACTCAAAAGTAAAAGACATCATTCAAATCCTAAATCAACGATATGTAGATTCTTTGAATGGCGATAAAATCTTTGAGGAGGCCATTTCTGACATGTTACATAAATTGGACCCGCACAGTAATTACATTCCTGCAAGTGATTTTAAGGCTGCAACAGAAATGATTGAAGGTAAATTTGGTGGAGTAGGTGTCCGTTTCAGTATTATTCGTGATACAATTTGTGTCACAAATGTTATTTCAGGATCACCTTCATTTCAAGTAGGAATTAGCCCTGGTGATAAGATTTTGACAATTGATAAAACGAATGTTGCCTCTAAAAAGATCACGAATGAAAAAGTGATGAAACTTTTGAAGGGGAAAGAAAACACAGCCGTAAATGTTGTAATCTACCGTCAAGGTAAAAAAATCAAAAAGCAAATTATTAGAGGCGAAATACCTATTGAATCTGTTGTTTGTGCTACAATGTTGGACAAAGAAATCGGATACATTAAATTAGATCAATTTTCAGTTACCTCAGATTTGGAGTTCAATAAAGCAGCGCGTAAATTGCAAAATGCTGGAATGAAGAAATTGATTTTTGATTTGCGAAATAATGGTGGCGGAGTTCTACAAACTGCTAATAACATTGTGGATGAGTTTTTGAAGTCTGGAGTTTTAATCGTAAAAACCAAAGGAATCCATTCTGGTGAAACAACTTATAAAGCCTCCTCAAAAGGAATTTTAGAAAATACAGAAGTTGTTGTGTTGATCAATAGTAATTCTGCATCTGCCAGTGAAATTGTTGCTGGAGCTTTACAAGATAACGACCGCGCAACGATTATGGGAAGACGATCTTTCGGAAAAGGATTGGTGCAGGAAGACATCCAATTAAAAGACGGAAGTAATTTACGTTTAACTATTGCACGTTACTATACTCCAACTGGAAGATGTATTCAAAAACCTTATTCTACAGATTTTGAAGCTTATTATCAAGATCAATTGGAAAGATACGAAAATGGAGAATTATACGAGGTTGACAGTACTCTATTGGTTGATTCACTAAAATTCAAAACACCGAAAGGAAAAATAGTTTATGGTGGCGGTGGAATTATGCCTGATGTCTTTATTCCAATGGATACAACAGGCTTAAGTTGGTATTTTACAGATTTGAGATACACTCCAGCTTTTCAAAATTTCGCTTTTGATTTCTTGTCAAACAAACGTACAAAATGGACTAGTTATGATCAGTTCAGAACTTCATTTCAAGTGACGGATGCCTTGTTAAAGGAGTTTACAAAATATGCTGAAAAGAATTATAAAATTTTGTTTAATGCAGCTGGTTTTAAAACTAGTAAAGAAGTAATTCGCTACAATATCAAGGCAGAGATTGCGCGCCAATTATGGACAGAGCAAGGATATTATTCTGTCATCGCACAGTTTGACAAAGAAATTGTAAAAGCGATTAAACACTTGAAAAAATAAGAGTGAATGGAGTATATTTCCTTAAAATATATTCAAGAATTTGTCGCTTACTCTTCGGAAGAGGAATTATTTGTAAACAAGGAAAAACTTATCCTAGATTTAGAAGTAAAATTTCAAATTCATTTATTTTTAGAACAAGGAAAGAATCGTTTTACGAAGGATGAGGTAATTGGTTTTATCAAAAATAATCATTCCAAAAGTGTACTGGTTTTTGATCAATGGATTTTGGCAAGTAAAAGTTTGAAGTCTCTTTTAATTGAAGGTAAACTGATTGCAAATGACATTCCAGAGAAGTTAAATGAACATTTTTTGTTTCGAGAATTTTGCGCTTTTATTTCTCCTTTTTTGCTTCCAAAATTATTACTAGTTGATTCTGAAAGAAATACTGAGATTGCATCTTATATTTCGATTTTGAATTCCGATGGGCAAATGATTTTGCAAGATAAAATTTCTCGACGTATCTCTGAGGAATGGGATGTTTTGGAAAAAATTGATAGTCAAGAAGAATTTAATCAATTAGCGAAAAACGTTTTTTCAGCTGAAAAAATTAAGACTTTAAATTATTTCACCAAACATTTTTACGCCCAAAAAGTTAGTTTTATTGAGAAAGCTTTGGATTTGTTCAAAAATCCCTTGGCAACTTATCCTTTTGTTTTGTGGTTGACAAATCAGTTGAATACGCTTGAATTGAATCCTGAACACAAAGAAAGATTAAATGAAGTTTCACTTTCACTAAAATCTGGTGATGGAAAATATTTTACTCCAAATAACAAGATAAAAACTTTTTCCATTAATAGATTAATTGTATTAATTTTTGTTATTACGGCATTTGCGGTTGGTTTTTGGTTTTTGAGAGATTCCTTCACTGACAACAAAAATACCTTAGCAGACACAAATAAATCCTCCTTTTCGCAATTCAGTAAAAAAGAACGGATACAACTTGATTCTTTGATTCAATCCATGGAAGGAAAAAGATTGGAAGACGAAGATGTAATCGATCAGCAAAAATCGTATTTGCATTTGGCTCCAGTTGATGTTACCATTTCATCGCGAGAAAGTTTAAAAAATACCTTAGCTGAAATTTATGTACAAGATTGTATTAAGGCTTTCGATTTGGCGGAAAGTTCCCAAATTGATAGTTGTGCTATTTATTCAGATAAACAAATTAAGAACTTGAATTTTGCGCCTTTAAAGAACTTAAAATTAAATGCTGGCACTAAGGAATTGTTTTTAAAAAACGAATCAAATTACATGGTTCAAATTCTTGTTTTTGACGAAATAAGCAACGCTACGGTATATTCAATTTTTTTAGCAAGTCAACATGAATTTAAATGTAAAATAAAGATAGGACAAAAAATTATTTTCATACCTGGTGAAAATCTAGGAAAAGTAATCTTGCCCAAGAAAGCCAATTTGTCTGAAAACTACAAACATCATTTTTGTTTCATGGATGGTAATTTCATTTCCAATGTTATGAATGCCTATACCATACAATCGGTTGCGGAAGAAGAGCTAAAATTACTCTTAAACGACAATGAGGAAAAGGGTTTTTACATCGTAGATTTATTTCAGGCCTTAAAGTAAATTCCAAGTATTATAAATTGAAAAAGAGCAAGACGGGCGTCTCACTCTTTTAACCTAACTTAAACTACTACTTATGAAAACTAACTTTGAATCTTATTCCAAATTGCGTGCCAAAAACACTTATTCGTTTCAGATTCATTACAAAGTTACTCAGTCTTTTGAAATACAATGCATACATAGTGTATTTTTAACAATTATTTAAGCTAAGTGTTAAAGGATGCTAAAAAAGGACCACTTTTTAAGTAGTTAGACAATATTTTTGGGCTTTTTTTTAACTTTTTATTTGATAATTAAAATATTTCCTTAATTTTACAGGCGAATACTTATCATAAAAAACAGATATTATGAGTGGCTTAGGACTAACAATATTTTTATTAATCGGAGGAATGGCATTTTGGTTGTTATTTTTCTTATTAGGTTTTATCGTTCCTTATTGGATTTCATTAGGAGTTTTCGCTAAAATTCGTCCGAAAAGAGTCTTTGAAGAAGAAGAGAAATAGGATATACCCAACAATAATTATGAGCCATTAGTTTTACTGATGGCTTTTTTGGTTTATAGAAGTTTTTACAAATAAAAAAAGAGACATGAATATTCAAGTCTCTTTTTTAAAAAAAATATGAAATTTTTTATGCCTCCACAGTAATGTAATTCTCAATTCCTGGGCAAGAACACACTAAGTTTCTATCTCCAAAAGCATTGTCTACACGACGAACTGGTACCCAATATTTGAATTCTTTCAAGTATTCAACAGGGTAAACAGCCTCTTGTGGCGTGTAAGGATAAGTCCAATCACGGTTGATGATACAATCTGCCGTGTGAGGAGCGTTTTTGATAACGTTATTCACTTTATCCGCTTTTCCAGCTTCGATAGCAGCGATTTCTTTACGAATTCCAATCATCGCTTCAATGAAACGATCTAATTCTGCCTTATCTTCACTTTCTGTTGGTTCGATCATCAAAGTTCCAGCAACAGGGAAAGAAACGGTAGGGGCGTGGAATCCATAATCAATCAAACGTTTTGCCATGTCGGCAACTTCAACTTCAGTTGTTTTCTTGAAATCACGGCAATCTAAGATTAATTCGTGAGCAACCGTTCCATTTTTTCCTGTATATAAAATATCGTAGTGACCTTTCAAAGATGCTGCAATGTAGTTTGCATTTAAAATTGCATCTTGCGTAGATTCACGTAAGCCAACAGCGCCCAACATTTTGATGTAACTATAAGAAATCAATAAAATTAAAGCACTTCCATAAGGAGCTGCAGAAACAGCATGAATTGCTTTGTCTCCACCAGCTTTAATTAATTCACTTCCTGGTAAAAATGGAGCTAAATGCGCACCAACACCGATTGGTCCCATTCCTGGTCCACCACCTCCGTGAGGAATTGCAAATGTTTTATGTAAATTCAAGTGACAAACGTCAGCACCAATGTTTCCTGGATTTGTTAATCCAACTTGTGCATTCATATTGGCACCATCCATGTAAACTTGTCCACCGTTTTCGTGAATGATCGAAGTGATTTCATTGATACCTTCCTCAAATACTCCGTGAGTAGAAGGGTAAGTTACCATCAAACCAGCCAACGTATCTTTTAATTCGATTGCTTTCGCTCTTAATTCTTCAATATTTACGTTTCCGTTTTCGTCGCAACCTGTTACTACAACTTCAAAACCAGCCATAACTGCAGATGCAGGGTTTGTTCCATGCGCAGAAGAAGGAATAATCATGTGTTTACGATTCATATCGCCTCTCGATTCGTGGTAAGCTTTTATCACCATCAAACCTGCGTATTCTCCTTGTGCACCAGAATTTGGTTGCAAAGAAACAGCAGCAAAACCTGTAGCTTCACACAAATCTTTCTCCAATTGACGCAACATAGCATGGTATCCAGCTGCTTGTTCAACAGGAACAAATGGATGCATGTTTGCAAATTGAGGATTTGTAATTGGCATTAATTCTGAAGCTGCATTTAGTTTCATCGTACAAGATCCTAATGGAATCATGCTGTGAACCAAAGACAAATCTTTATTTTCCAAACGTTTTAAATAACGCATCATTTGAGATTCAGAATGATGTGTATTAAATGTTGGATGTGTTAAAATTGCATCAGTACGTAAATCATTTACGTTGATAGATATTTCTTTTTCTACTTGAATTGCATTTACAGATTTTCCAGCAACTTGAGCAAAAACAGCAATTAAATTTTGCACATCAGTTGCTGTAATCGATTCACCAAAACTCACACTCAATTGTGTATCGTTGATGTAACGGAAATTCATTTCTTGCGCTTCAGCAGCAGTTCTTAAAGCAGACATTGAAACTCCACTTGGTAATTCAACCCAAAGTGTATCGAAATAATTTGAATGTTTAATTGTATAACCAGCATTTTTCAAACCATTTGCAGCTGTATTCGCTTTAGCGTGAATTTCAGTAGCAATTTCTTTCAAACCATGAGGTCCGTGATAAACTGCATACATACTTGCCATAACCGCTAACAAAGCTTGCGCTGTACAAATATTCGAAGTTGCTTTATCTCTTTTGATATGTTGCTCTCGTGTTTGCAAAGCCATTCGTAAAGCTACATTGTCATCAGCATCTCTTGAAACTCCGATAATTCTTCCTGGAATGGTACGTTTGTAATCTTCTTTACAAGCAAAAAATGCTGCATGAGGACCACCGTAACCCATCGGAACACCGAAACGTTGAGAAGAACCGAAAACCACATCAGCCCCAAGAGAACCTGGAGATTTTAATAAAACCAAAGCCATGATATCTGCAGCTACTGCCACTTGAATATCAGCTGATTTTGCTTTTTGAATGAAACCAGCGATATCGTTGATTCTACCGTAAGCATCTGGATATTGAATCAAAGATCCAAAGAAAGTATTATCAGCTACAAAAGTTTCAGGGTTACCAACTACTAATTCAATTCCTAAGTTAGCTGCGCGACCTGTAACTACATCTATTGTTTGAGGGAAAGCAAATTCAGAAATGAAAAATTTATTTACATTGTCTTTTGTTTGTTGACGAGAACGAGAATTCCAAAACATAATCATTGCTTCGGCAGCAGCAGTACCTTCATCTAATAAAGACGCATTTGCAATTTCCATTCCTGTTAAATCCAACACCATTGTTTGAAAATTCAACAAAGCCTCTAATCTTCCTTGAGAAATTTCAGCTTGGTAAGGCGTGTATGCTGTGTACCATCCTGGATTTTCTAATACATTTCTCAAAATCACAGAAGGAACAACAGTATCGTTGTAACCCAAACCAATAAATGATTTGAAAACTTTATTTTGTTTACCCAATTCAGAAACATGAGTTAAGTACTCTTGTTCAGTCATTGCAGCGTCAATATTCAACTCACCTTTTAAGCGAATATGTGCAGGAATTGTTTTATCAATTAATTCAGCAATCGTAGAAACCCCGATTTTTGATAACATCGCTTGTTTTTCAGCGGAATTAGACCCAATGTGTCTTTCGGAAAATGCGCTCATAAGATGTAAAAAATTTTTTGCAAAGATACGATTTCTAAACAATTATTATCGATAAATTGTTTTCAATCTTTGAATTTTTATAAACAGAAAATTGCTATTTTATCAGATAAAGATGAAGTGAGAACACTCTTTTAAGCAGCGAACTATTTAAAAGAAGTATTCTCACAGGTTTGTTGACATATACCTAAACTTCATTCAAACTTTTGCCAACGGAACAAAAATACTCATTCTAAATAAGAATATTAGAAAAAAATTAGAAAAAAAAGTTATTTAACTAGCTGATTTAGTTCAAAATAAAAACTTGTACCTTGATTTTCGACAGTTTTGAACCAAATTCTCCCACCATGCAATTCAACGATTTGTTTTACCATCGCCAAACCTAATCCAGTTCCAGTAGATTTTGTGGTGAAATTTGGTACAAAAATTTTATTTTTTTGTTCGTTAGGAATTCCTTTTCCATTGTCTTCAATTTCAAATAAAAACAAACGTTCCTCTTTAGTGATTCGAATACAAATTTTTCCAATTCTATCCTCTGGGATGGCTTGAATGGCATTTTTGATCAGGTTGTTAAAGACGCGAATAATCAAATCTTTGTCTGCAAAAACTTTAATCTCCTTTTCCTGATTTTCCAGTTGAATGTCTATAACATTTTCTTGATTAAACACTAAAATCGCATTTTGAATCAAAGGCAAAATATCGATGTTCTCCTTATTTTCTTGAGGCATTTTAGCAAAATTGGAAAACTCATTTGCAATTAAGGTTAAGGCATCAATTTGTTCCACAATGGAAAGTACGACTTTATCCAATTTTTCCTTCGATGAAGAATCGTTTGGATCAAAAATACGCTGGAAATGCTGCAAACTCAATTTCATTGGCGTCAGTGGATTTTTAATTTCATGTGCCACTTGCTTAGCCATTTCTCGCCAAGCAGATTCACGTTCGCTTTGTGCCAATTGTTGTGCTGTAAAAGCTAGTTCTTCTAGTTTTTGATTGTAGTTTTTAACTAAGGCGCCAATTTCATCATTCGACTGATATTCAATTGGTTCATTATATTTTCCTAATTGTATTTTCGCAAAACTTTGTTGAATGATTTTCAAAGGTGAAGTAACCCAATTCGAAGCGATTATGGAAAGAATAATAGAAAATGCGAGTAACAAAATAAATACATTGATGATGGCAACTAAGAAATTTTCAATTTGGTTTTCAAAACCTTGTTGTTGTCCAAATTGTTGCAAATTAATGTAGGCTAAAAAATTCCCTTGATCATTGTATAGCGGAACATATGCAGATAAATAATTTATTTTTCCAATATTTTCTTGATGGATAAACTCACTCTTTCGATGGTTTTTAAGGTTGTCAAAAGCGGTTGGATTTATTTGCTCACTCAATAAACCAGCGTTATAAATTTTTGGACGAGAACTGCCTAATAAAAATCCTTTTTCATCGTATAAATTGATATCAGTTACGAATACATTTGCAAATTTTTGCAGCAAGTAATTGATGTTTTCACCGTGTGTTTCAATTTTGAGTTTCTTTTCTTTCTCCAGTTTATGTTGTACTTCAATTAAGACAGATTTCACTTTTTCTTTGATCAATTCGTTGCTGTAATCTTGATACTGATTACTCACAAATTTCCCACTTCCGATACCAAAAAACAGAAGAGAAATGACAACAATTGAAACCAAAACCAATTGAATTTTGAGGGCTAAGGTCAAATTTGAGAGCTCGAAATTGTTTACATTTTGGATGATTACCGGAATCAACAGGAAGAAGCCAAAGAAGCAAAACAAGTAGGAAAAGGAAGTAAATAACTGAAAAAAGGATGGATTTTTTTTCGACAAAACAATTAAATCTTTAAAGTTTTTTCGAAATAAAAAGTGCGTATATTCCTCAGAATCAAAATATCCTTTGGCATTTTTGACATTATTTGTTAGCGCAAAATCAGCAGTAGGATAGGAGAATTTACCATTTTGACTAATTAATTTCCCGCCATAATATTTGGCAATAGAATAATTCTCAATCGCTTTAAAAACATTTGCTTTGTCTGAAATCAATAAACGTGGAAAACCAATTTTCTCTGGAATTCGTTTCGATTTCATGGTGGTGAATAAATAGAAAAATTGCGTTGAATCTGAATTGTAAAATTGTTGTTTACTAATGTAACTTAATTGACTTGTGTAATCTTTGATGTAAAAAATATGCGGTTCAATTTCAGAAACGACGCTGTGCTGGTGAATCACTTCTTCTAAAAAAGACATTGTTGAGCGCTTGATGTTTTGATTTGCAATCAATTCCAAACTATCTTCATCAAACAAATAGAAATCCATTTCGTATCTTTCCCAGAAGCCCGTAAAATATTTACGTTCCATGAAATCCTTAAATTCTGTTACGCTAATTGTTCGAGTGGGGTCAAAAATTTTAGAGAAATACTTTTCATTTTGCAGCTTATCATTCAACTGTTGAAATTCTATTTCCGATGAAATATCTTGCTCAGTTGCCAATTGTGTGGCGAATAATTCGCGTTCTTGTTTTTCTTTTTTGTCTAAAAATTCATTGATATTGATGGAAATATAACTGGCAAACAAAAACAAGAGTACCACACCATAATTGAAACTAAATTTTCCATTGGAGCGAATTAAATTTAAGACGATAAAACCGTTAATTACCAAAGGCCAAAAAGCAGAAAATAGCAATTGTGAACCATAAAGAATATCTAAAGTAAAATAAAGAAAACCACTTGAAAACCACAGTACAATCACAAAACTTTTACTTAAACCACTTTTTAACAGCGCTTTCAAAGAAGTTTTAACCAAAATAAAATAAGCGAAAAATAAAATACCCATTGAAAAAGTTGCCCAAAAGGAATAATAATTCAATTTGAATAATTTCTCAATTTCTAAAGGTATGGAGGAATCTTTAACCAAGGACTGGTACAAATAAGCAATGAAAAAGGCAAAAATTAAGGTAAAAATAAAACTTGAAAATGCTAAAATTTGATTCCTTTTTGTTTTTGTAATGTGTTTCAAAACACGGACTAAAACTGTAATTAAAAAGAAAATAAAAATGCAATTTAGAATTAAAATCAACAAGTTTGGAAACCAATTTGAACTCGCATATAAAGCAGGATCGTAAAAGGTTGTTTTAGACATAAAGTCATAAAAATCAAAGCGAATGTTGAAATAGTGAATAACTATTAAGCTTAAAGTAATTGCAAATTGATAGCTAATTTTCAGTTCTTTGATACTGATAAAAATGCCATACAGCAAAAAAACAACCCCAAGCAGCAGGAAAAGAACCAATAAATTACTTTGAAAATCGCCGATTTGCGTTGTTTCAATCGGAGCAATCGCAAATAGGAATTCCTTTTTTTGGTTGTAAATTGGAAAGTTGTTTTCTTTTTCTAAAACGATATTTGCCTTAAAAGGAAGGTGAAAATCAGATAAAAAATCGTTTTTCAAGTATTCGTTTTCGAAGGAATACTCTTTTTTGATTTTAAAAGATGCAACGGCTAAAAGATCTCCTTTTCGAAAAGTTTTGGTGTAATACCAAGCATTTTGGAGCTTTACAATACCTTCTGTCGGGAAATGAATTTCGGCAAAACGTAGGACGGGTAATTCGTTGGTGTTCCAAAAAATCAGGGAATCGTTGCGGTAAATATGAAAGAAGAAATCTGTCTCGTGCGAAATGCCATCAAAAGTTTGAATTCCTTTTTGGAGGTATTCTTTTTTTTCGTGGGCAACAAAAGCCTTAAGTTCTTTTTCCTTTTTGAGAAAGTTTGCTTGAAAATGTTGTACGTGTTTTTCGTAATTGCTATCAAAAACACTTTGGTAATAAAAATAAAAGCAGACGAGAAAGAAAAAACTCAGTAGGTAAAGCCAATATTTCTGTCCAAATTGTTTCAAGCTTTTAGTTTTGCATCGATTAATGCCACTAATTTAATAAAATCTTCGTCAGCATGTATGTCGTTGCGAAATAAAAAATCTGCATCCTTTCTATAAGGCAACAAATAATTCTCGTAACAAGGTATCACGTGATTTTTCCATTGGTACATGATTGCTTCGTGCGTATAGCCTCTTGTTTCTTGATCGCGGTACAAACGTCTGTCTAATTGCACGTCTAAATCTACATCAATAAAAATCGACAAATCCAACAAATCTCTCACTTCTTGGTAGTGAAACGAAAACAGACCTTCCACAATAATAATATCAGAAGGATTTACGGTAATCAACACATGTTTATCAGGTGGCGCATTAAAATGATATTCAATTACTTCAATAGATTCTCCTCGCGAAAGTGCATGTAAATCTTTAAACAAACGTTCCTCATACAAAGCAGTTGGCAAATCAAAATTCACCTGCTTGTTTTCATCAACATGTTGAAAATGAATTGGCTTGTAATAATTATCCATTGAAAAAATCGAAGGATGCAAATTCGAATAATGCTGAGATAACCTTTTTAAAAGTGTTGTTTTACCCGATCCACTTCCTCCACAAATGCCAATAATCATGATTTTCTGCTAATTTTTTGGTAAAAATACACTTTCTTTGGATTTTTAGGATAGATTGTTGAAAAAAAGGGAGAAATGTCTTGCTTGAAATTATATATTTTAAACGATTATTTTGTTTTTTTCTATATTTTCTATTTCTTCAGCATTAATTTTTGTGTAAATTTGTACCTAATAATCTTGTCCCCAAAAAATGATGACTGTAAACGAAATATTGGCTCCTATTGATCTTGAAATGCAAGAGTTTGAAGTGCGTTTTCAAGAAAATATGAAGTCGAAAGTTGCCATGTTGGACAAAGTGACACATTATATCACCAAACGCAAAGGAAAACAAATGCGACCAATGTTTTTGTTTTTGACAGCAAAAATGTTAGGTGAAATCAACGACAAAACTTACCAAGCAGCCTCTTTAGTGGAACTGTTGCACACCGCAACTTTGGTGCACGATGATGTGGTGGATGACGCCAATGAACGTAGAGGTTTTTTCTCTGTAAATGCTTTATGGAAAAATAAGGTAGCCGTTTTGGTGGGAGATTACATGTTGTCGAAAATTTTGTTGCTTTCTGTAGAAAGTAAAAATTACCGTTTGTTGGAAATTATTTCTCAAGCGGTGCAAGATATGAGTGAAGGCGAGCTACTTCAAATCGAAAAAGCCCGAAAATTAGATATTACCGAAGAAATATATTTTGAAATCATTCGCCAAAAAACAGGCTCTTTGATTGCCACGGTTTGCGAAGCAGCAGCTTCTTCTGTTGATAGAGAAGATTTGGCTCCAAACATGCGTAAATTTGGTGAGTTAGTTGGTTTGGCTTTTCAAATCAAAGACGATATTTTTGACTACGGAACACCAAATGACATTGGAAAACCAACTGGACTTGATATTCGCGAACGCAAAATGACTTTACCATTAATTTACGCTTTGGCAAATGCGTCCAAAGAAGTGAAAGGGGAATTAATTTACATCGTGAAAAACCAAAACGAAAACGCTCAAAAAGTGAAGCGTGCCGTTGAATTGGTTATCGCAGCTGGCGGAATTCAATATGCGCATGAAAAAATGAATGCTTTGATAAAAGAAGCTTTAGTTTTGATTGAAGATGTTCCAACATCAGAAGCGAAAACGGCTTTAGTTGGTTTGGTGAATTATACCATTTTAAGAGAAAAATAAGCCTCAAAACTTTTTTAAATTAATAAATAACAGATGAAAAAATCACTTTTATTGCTTTCCATTTTTAGTTTATTTTTACTTTTTTCCTGTTCTGAAGAAGCAGAGGAAAAAAAAGAAGATAAAAATGCCAATTTGCCTTTGACAGAAATTGTTGACGGCGTTTTTACAGAATATTATCCTGGTAGAAAAGCAATCAAAATGCAGGGACAAATGGACGAGAAAAATCAGCGCCATAGTAAATGGACTTTTTTCTCAGAAACGGGAACTGAATTGTCTATCACGCATTACGAACACGGTATCAAAGAAGGTCACTCGATTGTGAAATATCCAAATGGCGTTTTGAATTATTATGGTGAATATCATCAAGATAAAAAGATTGGTATTTGGAAAAAATACGACACGAAAGGTAAAATGATTGAAGAAACTGATTTTGGTCCGATAAAATAAATGGCAAGAATTCCCGATCATATCATTGACACGATTATCCAAACTGCTCACATCGAGGAAGTTATTGGGGAATTTGTGAATTTGAAAAAAAAGGGAGCCAATTACATGGGCTTGAGTCCGTTTACGGATGAAAAAACGCCTTCTTTTAGTGTATCTCCATCCAAACAAATTTTCAAGTGTTTTTCAACAGGGAAAGGTGGCTCGGTAGTGACTTTCTTGATGGAAAAAGAACATTATTCTTATCCTGAGGCACTGCGCTGGTTGGCGGACAAATATGGAATTGAACTTCCAGAAGAGGAAGAGAAAACTCCAGAACAAGTCGCCGCTCAAACCGAACGGGAGAGTTTGCAAATCCTCAACGAGTTTGCCAAAACGCATTTCATGAATTCGATGCATGAAACCGATGAGGGAAAAGCAATTGGCTTGAGTTATTTTGTTGAAAGAGGTTATAGAAAAGATATTATTGAAAAATTCCAATTGGGATATTGCCTCAATTCTGGTCATGATTTTACAGATGCAGTTAAGGCGAAAGGATATAAATTAGAATTTGCCGAAAAAGTTGGTTTGGTGAAATCCAAGGAGGAACGTTTCTTCGATTTTTTCCGAGGACGTGTCATGTTTCCGATTCATTCCATTACAGGAAGAGTTTTAGGTTTTGGAGGAAGAACTTTAACCAACGATAAAAAAGTTGCGAAATACTTCAACTCGCCAGAGAGTATCATTTACAATAAAAGTGAGATTCTCTATGGTTTGTATTACGCCAAAAGCGACATCATAAAATACGACAATTGTTTTTTAGTTGAAGGTTACACCGATGTGATTTCCATGCATCAAGCAGGAATTACGAATGTGGTTTCCTCATCAGGAACATCTTTAACGAAAGAGCAAATCAAGTTGATGCGTCGCTATACTTCGAACATTACGATTTTGTATGATGGCGATGCGGCGGGTATCAAAGCTTCCTTCCGAGGAATTGATTTGATTTTAGAAGAAGGATTAAATGTTCATGTTGTTTTGTTTCCTGATGGCGATGATCCAGATTCGTATTCTAAAAAAGTCAGCACAACGGAACTTGAAACCTATATTAAGGATAACACTAAAGATTTCATCTCGTTTAAGGCTGAATTGTTGTTGAGCGACGGAAACCCTGACCCAAGTGTTCGTGTTAAATTGATTCACGAAATTGTTCAGTCGATAGCTTTAATTCCAGATCAAATTAGTCGTTCGATTTTTGCCAAGGAAATTGCATCTCGATTCGATATTGATGGCGATATCATTACGCAGGAATTATTTAAAATCAGACAAAAACAGCTTGTAAAAACCACAAATGAACCTGCTTTTGAGCAAGTTGATTATGCGCCGAAACCAACAAATCAGGCAACGGCGGCCAGTAAACCAAAACTTACTTTTCACGAAGAGAAAGAATTGGTTCGCATCATGGTAAAATATGGTTCATTTGCAACCGAAGTAGATCATATTGAAGAAAATAAAGATATTGTTCGCATTCAAACTTCTGTAAGCGAGTTGATTATTCATGAAATTCAAAAAGATGAATTGTATTTCAGAAACGAGTTATGTTCCAAGATTTTCAATTTAATTAGCGAAGGAGTTGTAGCGAATCAGTTGTTTAAATCGAGCTATTTTTTAAAGCACGAAGACAGTGAAATTGTACAGTTTGTATCGGAAATAGAGACAGAAAAACACGAAATCAGTACCAATTGGTTACGAATTCACAACATAGAAACTAAAACAGAAGTAGAGAATTTGAATCGTGCCGTGATGGATGCGATTTATGCATTTAAAATCAGGTTTATTCAAAATAGAATAGCAGAAATTTCAGCTAAAATTCCAGAAATAGATATGGAAAATAATTTTGAAGAATTAGAATTTTTATTGGCCGAAAAAATTGCCTTAGACCAAGTTAGAATAAAATTATCCAAAGAATTAGGACGTACAATTACAGATTAATATGTTGAGTTATACACTTTTTAAATTAGGACCATACAATGTTTGTTTGTGGAATTTGATTGCCCTTTCGTTCATCTTTTTGTTCGCAGCAATCATGCGCCGAATCATTCACCGTTCGCTTAAAAAATATCTAATTGGAGCAAATATTCACTTAGAAGGAAATCGAATTACTTGGTTGAAATTATTTAGTCAAAGTGTTTATATTATTGCGAGTTACATTGCAGTTTTGAGTTTCAATATCAATAACAATAATGTTTCGGTAGATGAATTTTTGAATTACGAGATCATTAAAATTGGCAAACACTTTAAAATCAGCATTTATCAAATAATTGTAATAATTCTGATTTTCTTCGCTGCACGAATGTTGTTAAATTTCTTAAAGCTTTATTACAGTAAGAAGTTTAGGAATAAGGAAGGCTACAATCCAAGTACAGAATACATTTACATACAAGTGAGTAAGTATGTGATTTATGTTTTCTCGATTTTATTTAGTTTTAGATTATTGGATATTGATTTAACCAATTTATTTATTGGTTCTGCTGCTTTATTGGTCGGTATTGGATTAGGATTGCAAGACGTATTCAAGGATATGTTTTCAGGATTGGTTTTGTTGTTTGAGCGCAATATCAAAATTGGAGATGTTATTGAATTGAATGATTCTAGATTTAAAGAACCAATCATTGCTAAAATCCTAAAAATCAATGTAAGAACGACGCAAATTGAAACGAGAGATGGTAATATTTTGTTTATTCCTAATGCTAAACTGACACAAGAATACGTGGTGAACTGGAGTCATGGAAACCCAATTTCACGTTTTATTATTCCTGTAAATGTGCAATACGGAACGAATACCGAACACGTAAGTAATTTGTTGAAACAAGCTGCATATGCGCATCCAAAAGTTAAAAAAACCGAACCAGTTATTGTGCGCATGAAAGATTTTGGTGAAAATGGTTTGGAATTAGAATTGCTTTTTTGGGCCGAACAAAGCTGGGATGCAAGTAATTACAAATCAGAAATTCGCTTTGAAATAGATCGTTTATTCAGAGAATACGATATTCATATTCCTTATCCTCAGAGAACAGTTACAATTCATGAAAAGCGTTAATCTTTATTTAGACCTGAAACTTTTCTTACAATTTGCTTCAAAATAATTGCTAAAATCATCAATAAAATAAATACCTTTGTTGACATAATCATTCGATATGCGTAGTATTTTCATTTTCACTTTAAGTTTAATTCTTCTTCAATTTGTTTCATCTTGTGGTGACACCGTAAAACCTCAGGGAGTAGTTCAAGATTTAGATAGTTTAGTGAAATTATATCCGGATAGTGTTCCCTTATTGGTAAAACAAGGAAATAAATTCATTGATGCTTATCAATATCCTGAGGCATTAAAAGTAGGGGCGAAGGCTTTTCGTTTGGATACCAATAATATTGATGCACGATTTTTATATGCTCGTTGCTTAAACAATATTGCAAGTAGAACCCAAGCTGATATTCAAAATGCACAAAATCATTTCAAAAAAGTATTGCGTTCTGAGCCTAAAAACAAAAAAGCTTATATTGAATTGGCAGCAACTTATTCGCAACAAGGAGAATTCGAGCGTGCCTTTCAATATATCAATGAAGTTTTGAAAATGGACCCAAGATATCGAGATGCGTACATCATGAAAGGTTCAATATACAGAGTAGTTGGGAATAGAAAATTGGCCATTTCCTCATATGAAACTGCAGTGCAACAAGATCCAAAATTTTATGAAGCTTATTTGCAATTGGCTTGGATGTTCACGGAGGACGAAAATTATCAACAAGCCTATGAATATTTTAGAAATGTGGTAGAATTGCAACCAAAATCTGTGGATGGATTGTATGGAGTAGCTTATTGCAAGCAAATGTTAGGCGATTATGAAACAGCAATTAGAGATTACAAGCGTTTAGCTGAAATACATAATGACTATTATTTTGCTCCCTTTAATATTGGATATATTAAACATTTTGAACAAAATCAAATTGATAGTGCGATTTATTATTATCAAGGTGCCATTGAAATGGAACCACAATGTGTAAAGTGTTGGTATTATTTAGGTTTAGCTTATAAAGATAAAAAGGACGTAACAAACGCCTTGAAATCATTTTCGAAAGCCTTAGAATATAATCCTGATTTTGAGATGTCAAAAACCGAAGCAAACAAATTGCGTTAGGATGCATCCCAATCGTATCAAACTAATTCAAACCTTAGGAGAATTATTAATTCCACTTTTAGGTTATTTCTTTTGGCATTGGAATTTTTACTTTATTGCTTTATTTTATTTTTTGGATTTAATTGTCAATACCTGTTTTTTGCCTTTGAAACTTTCTAAAATTGAAGGAAAAATAGTTCATAAAGCTAAAATCATTCAACATTATGTTTTTTATGTTGTTGCACTTCTTGGGATTTGTATTTTGGGTCTTTTGCTTTCAGGGAATATAATTCCAAATTTTGATTTAAAAGCACAAAGTATTGCGTTTTTTATGTTGAAAGACATGGGAATTCCACAAGGATTTTTCTTAATTCCTTTGGTTTTTTATGCCGGGTACATGCAATATAAAATGGAATTTTTAATGCCAAAGAAATTCAGTCAAATATCTGTAAATCAATTATTAAACAAACATCTTAAAGGTTTATTACTTAGCCTAGGATTTCTAGGGATTTCTTTGGGCGTAATTCAGTTTTTAATTGTTCCAGAAATTGTTGCTGTGTTAGTTTTAGTCTGCTTGACTAGCGCTTATTCTTTTTGGATGAAGAGAAATTAAATTACTTTAAATTAAGATTTTTTCGAGTAAACCAAATTAATACCATCAATATAAAGCTACTACAAAGAACAATTCCAGAAGAATTCATTTCTTTTTTTGCTTCTGAAAATTTTTTATCAGTAGAAATTTGATTGCTACTTGATATTTAAAATTGAACTATTTTTTTACGTATTGTGTCAAAATTACAATTGTTTGTCCTTCAACTTTCCCTTCAATGTGTTCTGGATTGTCATGAACTAATCGGATATTTCTAACTGCTGTTCCTCTTTTTGCAGTAAATCCACCTCCTTTTACATTTAAATCTTTAATCAAAACAACGGTATCTCCCGTTTCAAGTTTTACACCATTACAATCTTTGTGAATAATCGCGTCTTCTTGATCATCGCCTTCACCAGTTGCTTTTGCCCAAGCTGAAGTTTCATCATCAAGATACAACATGTCCAATAAATCCTGTGGCCATCCTTCAGCTTTTAAGCGATTCAACATTCTCCAAGCTACAACTTGTACAGCAGGAATTTCACTCCACATACTATCATTTAAACATCTCCAATGATTAGCTTTCACTTGTTCTGGATTTTCAATTTGCGTTTTGCAATCTGCGCAGATGTTGATAAAGTCATCAATTCTTCCATTGTTTTGCGGAGGAGTAACTTCAAAACTTTTCAAATCATTTGTTGAAGTACACAATTCACAAGATGAATTACTACGTATTGATAATTCCTTTTCAAAAGCCATGGTATAAATGTTAAATTTTACACAAAGATAGTTAAAATTTAGCAAAAATTCATGTTTTTGCTTGTAGCAAGCTATTTGAAGATTATTTTTTTACTCAAATTTAATGTTGGTCTTTCAATTGTCATGTTAAAAATCCAAGCGCAGAAAATTGTAAAGGGAAAAGTTGCTAGCATTAAAATTAATCTACCTAAATCACTGCTTATATAATTCTGAAAAAATTGAATAAAACCATCTGTTCCAATTGGAGTATGAATAAGATACAGAGAATATGAAATTTTACCCAAAAACATAAAAAAAGTAAATGTGTTTTTTAAAAATAAAATAACGGTAATTGCTAAAACCGGACAAATAAATCCAGCAATTGAAAACTTTAAACTGCTCAAAATGATGGATATAGAAACTAAAACCACAAATAAAACATTACTTATTTCTTTCGTTTTATAAAGGAAAAGCAGAATGCCAGGCAAAAATAAAATTAAGTATTTACTTACAATATAATCCTGCGGAAAAAGAAAAGGAACTAAACAAAAAACAAAAAAAAGTAGAAGTCTCAAGCTGTTTTTTCTCATCGAAATAAAAGGAAACAAAACTCCCATTAAAAGGTAAAACTGAAATTCGATTGCCAAGGACCAAAACACGGGACTCAACCATTTTCCATCTACAAAATCAACGAGATAAAATAAATGGAACACTGAATTCATGTTGAAAAAATTAATAATTTCTGACTTATTATACGTTGAATATTGAGCCACGTATGACAGTAAGATAATACCTATAATTGTAAATATATAAGGTGGATCCAAACGAACTATTCGTTTTAGAATAAATTGAAAAAAATTTTTAAGTTGATACTTTGATTGAAATAACGAATATGGAATGATAAAACCTGATATAACAAAAAACAAATGCACACCATACCCTCCAAAAAGCCCAATTTTTTGTAGTGTCGGATAATTTACTGTCCCTGTAAAATGCATAAAACAAACTGCCAAGGAAGCAATCCCTCTTAACATCGTCACAGATTGAATTTCATTTTTCTCGTTTAAACTCATTGTATAAATTTGTCAGCATAACGACTTATATCAACTTCTTTGTCGAGTTCTGAAATTCCTTGTAAATAAGATACAAATTCTTCAGCCAATTTTGGTGTAATCAAATAACCTTTAGCACCTAAGCCATTATAGATAAATAAACTATCGTTTTTAGGATGAACACCCAAAAGCGGTCTGCGATCTAAAACGGTTGGCCTAACTCCAGCTTCATGACTTACAAGAGAATACTCAGATGATATCAAATTTTTGAAATGTGCTTCCAATTCCGTTTTTGCATTTTCTGTTAATTCCACATTTGGTGAATTCCAAGTGTAGGTTGCCCCAACTTTAAACTGTTGATCTCCAATTGGCAAGACAAAACATTTGTAGTTATAGGATTCATTTTCAGCAAGAAAAGTGTTTTTAACGGTTAATAACTCTCCTTTTGTTGCTTGTAATGGTAAATAATTGAAGTAAGGATTTTCCAAACCATGATAACCTTCGCAGAAAATAATTTTTGAATAAGAATATGTTTTGTAAATATTTTTTTCTGGGTTAATTTCTTGATAGTCAAAATTCTCGTTTATCAACTTTCCTTGTTTTTTTAAATCTTGATGCCAATCGTCTAGCAATAGTTTTGTGTCAATCCAATAAGATTCTTTCACAACACCCGTTCCACATGTATTGGAAATGGTTTTGTTATCCAAATCTTCTTCCGAGATTGGTTTCAAAAAATCATCATAAGATGAATCGGTCAATTTTTTTTCCCACAAATCACGTTCTTGTTGATGGGCAAAGGCACGTCGAATTGGAATTTGATATAAATATTTTTGGTTGAATTTTTGTTCCAATTCTGCATAAAAAGATTTGGCTGCAGGCAATAATTCGGCAATTCTCCAACTCAGTGCCATTCTCCGAAATACGACAGGGTTTATGATTCCAGCGGCTATTCGAGAACTATGATTTACCCCTGAATCAATGATTATAAATGGAATATTTTGCTTTTCCAATTGATGAGCAACACTCAATCCGGCAATTCCAGCTCCTACAATAATAATGGTTTGTGACATAAATATAATTGTTGCGCAAAGTTAACTCAAAGTTTTTAGTGCAGTTCGCCTTGCGTTGGTATAATAATTAAAAGACTAAAATGATTCAAAAAAAATCTGCGTTTTCAAAGGGAAAATCATTTCGTCACTGCCAAACTTAAAACACTTACCTTCATGTCAGGATAAATTTTCTGAATTTCCCTCACACAAGACTCAATGGTTGAACCAGTTGTAATTACATCGTCAATAATTGCAACATGTTTTAATTCTTTTTCCATGTCTTTTGCTACTTCAAAGGCATTTTCAATGTTGTCCCATCGTAAAAACCTGCCTTTTTTGGTTTGACTTTCAGCATGCACAACACGTTTTAAAAACTCAAGATTCATTGGAATTTCAGATGTTTCGCTCAAACCTTTTGCAATCATTTCACTTTGGTTGTAACCGCGAATATGCATTTTTTTAGAATGTAATGGAACAGGAATAAGTGCATCAATTGAAGCGTATTTGGAATTGAGGAGAATTTTTTCACCCATTATCTTACCCATCTCAATAGCTAGTTTTTGTTTTCCTTTATATTTTATTTGATGTAAGATTTCTTGTGTTGCACCTTCTTTTTCAAAATAAAGCATTGAAAACGTGCTTTCAAGTGGAATTCTGCCCCAAAACAACTTATCTGTGCTTGAAGGGTCTATGTAATTTTCAAAAGTTGTATATTTAAAATCTTCTCTACAATTTAAACACACTTCTTGTTCAAATTTGGATAATTCTTTTTCGCAAATTAAACACAAATTTGGGTAGATTAAATGCAGAATATCATCCCTCCATTCAACGAATTTTTTTTGCCATTTGTTTCCTTTCTTTTGCATTCAGTGAGCTATCTAATTAATAAACATTTTGCTGTTCAAAAGTATGGGTGCAATTATAGTAACTTTTCTGAATTTTAGCGCTAAATTTATAGAATATTTTAGAAAAATGCTTTAAAATCAAATGATTGACTAACAGGTACAATACTTCGACAAAAAAATAAAAAAAGACTGTGAATATCTTTTTTTTAGTGTTAATAAGCTCCTTACGAGTTGATATCAAAGCACTTCACAATTTTAATGTTGATAACCTCAAAACTTGTTAATTTCTTTTGATTGCATAAAGCAAGATTTTTGACAAATTTTGTACTCCCCTAAGCGAAGAAAACAACTCTTCACCAAAATCTACTTATTGAAGCTAGGGGCACAAATGAAAATTAAATTTTAAATAACTGAAAGGCAATGTTTTATGCCTTAAAGTGATGAAAACTGAATAAAAAATAAGATGGCAAACGTAGAACCAATTTTAGAACCAAATAACAATCGCTTTGTATTGTTCCCAATCCAACATGACGATATTTGGAGTTTTTACAAAAGAGCTCAAGCGAGTAATTGGACTGCTGAGGAGATGGATTTAGGTGTGGATATTTTTGATTGGGAAAATAAATTGAATGACAATGAACGTCATTTCATCAAACACATTTTGGCATTCTTTGCAGCTTCTGATGGAATTGTAAATGAAAATTTAGCTGAAAACTTTTTGTCTGAGGTGCAGTATACAGAGGCAAAATTTTTCTATGGATTTCAGGTGGCAATTGAAAATGTGCATTCAGAAACCTATTCATTGTTGATTGATACATACATCAAAGATTCTGCTGAAAAAACGCATTTATTCAATGCAATTGATACTTTGGATTGTGTGAAGAAAAAAGCAGAATGGGCCTTAAGATGGATTGATGAAGGTTCATTTGCAGAACGATTGGTTGCTTTCGCAGCAGTAGAGGGAATCTTTTTCTCTGGTTCATTTTGTTCGATTTTCTGGTTGAAAAAAAGAGGCCTTATGCCAGGACTTGCGTTTTCAAATGAGTTGATTTCTCGTGACGAAGGTTTACATTGTGATTTTGCTTGTTTGTTGTATAATAATCACGTTGTGAATAAATTGTCAAAAGAAGCAGTTCGCAAAATTATTACCGATGCGGTTGAAATTGAGAAAGAATTCGTAACAGATGCTTTACCAGTGAAGTTAATCGGAATGAACAGTGATTTGATGTCACAATACATCGAATTTGTTGCAGATAGATTGTTGCAAGAATTAGGAAATGAGAAAGTTTACAATGTTTCAAATCCTTTTGATTTCATGGATATGATCTCAATTCAAGGGAAAACAAACTTCTTTGAGAAAAGAGTTGGTGAATACCAAAAAGCTGGAGTTTTGGAAGGAAATAACAACCAAAGTTTCACAACTGACGAAGATTTCTAGGGAGGAATTTATTATGATGGCTTGTAAGGGTCGCAAGGTTTGAAGATTTTCAACACATACCAACCCGTACCAAGCGAAAACAAAGATATTAAACATAAAAAACCAAAAAGTAAGATGTACGTAGTAAAAAGAGATGGGCGAAAAGAAGCGGTAAAATTTGACAAAATTACTGCTCGAATTGTAAAAATGTGTTACGGATTAGATCCTTTAGTTTCAGCTGAAAAAGTTGCGATGAAAGTAATTGAAGGAATCTATGATGGAGTAACGACAAGTGATTTGGACAATTTAGCGGCGGAAACGGCAGCAGCAAAAACAATTGATCATCCAGATTATGCATTGTTGGCTTCTCGTATTGCAGTGTCAAATTTGCATAAAGACACCAAAAAATCATTTTCGGAAGTGATGGAGGATTTATATACGTACATAGATCCAAAAACAAATGAAAATGCTTCTCTTTTAGCAGACGATGTTTACGAAGTGATTCAAAACAACAAAGAAACTTTGGATTCAAGTATCATTTACGATCGTGATTTCCGTTACGATTACTTTGGATTCAAAACATTATCTCGTTCTTACTTATTAAAACTAAATGGACAAATTGCTGAACGCCCACAGCAAATGTTGATGAGAGTTGCGGTTGGTATTCACAAAAACGATATCGCTGCGGCAATCAAAACGTACAATTTAATGTCAGAAGGTTGGTTTACACACGCTACACCAACATTATTTAACTCTGGTACACCAAAACCACAAATGTCTTCTTGTTTCTTGTTAACAATGAAAGAAGATAGCATCGATGGTATTTACGAAACTTTAAAATCTTGTGCTAAAATTTCTCAGTCAGCTGGTGTAATTGTTTTAGCTTTACATGATATTCGTGCAAAAGGTTCTTACATCAAAGGAACAAATGGTACATCTAACGGAATTGTTCCAATGTTACGTGTATTCAATGATACAGCTCGTTACGTAGATCAAGGTGGAGGAAAACGTAAAGGTTCTTTCGCAATGTACATCGAACCTTGGCATGCAGATGTATTCGATTTCTTGGATTTGAAGAAAAACCATGGAAAAGAAGAGCAACGTGCACGTGATTTATTTTACGCACTTTGGATTCCAGATTTGTTCATGAAACGTGTGGAAGAAAATGGAGAATGGACTTTGATGTGTCCTCATGAGTGTCCAGGTTTATCTGAAACACACAGTGCTGAATTTGAAGCTTTATATACGAAATACGAAGCTGAAGGAAAAGGAAGAAAAACAATTAAAGCGCAAGAATTGTGGTTCAAAATTTTAGAATCTCAAATCGAAACAGGAACGCCATATATGTTGTACAAAGATGCTGCAAATGCAAAATCTAACCAACAAAATTTAGGTACAATTAAGTCTTCAAACTTATGTACTGAGATTATTGAGTACACTGCTCCAGACGAAATTGCAGTATGTAACTTGGCATCTTTGGCCTTACCAAAATATGTAACTGAAGAGGGAACATTTGACCACGATAAATTATTCGAAGTAACATATCAAGCGACTGTTAATTTAAACAGAATCATTGACGGGAACTATTATCCAGTGGAAGAAGCACGTAATTCAAACATGCGTCACCGTCCAATTGGATTAGGAGTTCAAGGTTTGGCTGATACATTTATCATGTTGCGTATGCCATTTGAATCAGAAGAAGCACGTAAATTGAATAGCGAAATTTTCGAAACAATTTACTATGCTGCAATGACTGCATCGAAAGATTTAGCGAAAGTTGAAGGACCATACGAAACAATTGAAGGTTCGCCAGTTTCAAAAGGAATTTTCCAATACGACATGTGGGGTGTAACTCCAAGTTCTCGTTGGGAATGGGATGTATTGAAAGAAGAAGTGAAAGAATTTGGAGTACGTAACTCTTTATTATTAGCTCCAATGCCAACTGCATCTACAGCACAAATCTTAGGAAACAACGAATGTTTTGAGCCATATACATCAAACATTTACACGAGACGTGTATTGTCTGGTGAATTCATCATCGTGAACAAACACTTATTGAAAGATTTAGTGAAAGAAGGTTTATGGAACAAAGAAATGCGTCAAAAATTGATGGTTTCTAACGGATCGGTTCAAAATATCCCTGAAATTCCAGCACATATCAAAGACTTGTACAAAACGGCTTGGGAAATTTCTCAAAAAGCAATCATCGAGCAAGCAGCAGATCGTGGAGCATACATTTGCCAATCACAATCTTTGAACATCTTCATGGAAAATGCAAACTTCGGAAAATTAACATCGATGCATTTCTACGGATGGAAAAAAGGTTTAAAAACAGGAATGTACTATTTGAGAACGAAAGCTGCAACGGATGCAATCAAGTTCACAGTAGATAAAAACATCAATGTTCAAAGTACTACAAATACTTCAGTAAACGAGACTATCGTGCGTTCAATTGAAGAGGAGCAGGCTGCCATTGCATGTTCTTTGGACAATCCAGATGCATGTGAAATGTGTTCTGGGTAGAAGAAAAAGTGAAGCTTTTGAAGACCAAGCGTTAGCGCAGGGAAAGGATTTCCTTAGATGTTAAGTCGCTAAACATTCAGCGTAGCTAAATGTGTAGCGGGTAGTATCGTAAAGTGCGCTAAGTTTACGTAAAGAACACTGAGGTTATACTACTTCCCTCCTTGAGGAGGGAAAGAGGGAGGTGACCACCAAGTGATTTAAATAAAGAAATGAAAACCCCTTTTTGTTAATTCAGGAAGGGGTTTTTAAGTAAAATAAAAGATTTTCTACTTGCTTACTATATACAAGGTCAAATAACTTATTTGAGACCAAAAGTAGATGTTACTAAAGAATTTGTATAGTACTTGAATAAACATACGAATTAGTTTATTTATTTTTTAATCTTTAATTAGATCTTTTTTCATTTCTAAAGTAAATTATTTTCTTACCTTTAGTTATTAAAAAGAAAACATGAAACTTTTTTGTACGCTTGTCATTTGCCTCTTGTTAAACTCAAGGTATTCTCAAACTTCAGATTCTTTAAATAAAGGAAAGCAAGCCAAATTGAGTTTTTTCAAATCGTTTAAAGATTCTACGAATAAGCACAATCACTTTGAATTGAGTTTTGGACAAAATTTATTGTTTATTTCAGAAAGCAAAAAAACGGATGTGTACAATGAAGAGGCTATTATTCTTCCGACGAGTTCAGTTTTGTTTTTTTCAGAGTTCCGCCCTCAAAAGGTCATGAGAATTCCAGTATTTTTGAATATCGCAACTGAAAGTAAACAATATATTGTGAATGGTCAGTTAAAGAATGAAAAAGCAAATCCAACCATAGGTGCGGGTTTAGTGTTTAAAATGTTGCAATATAATATGGACGCAAAGTCAAAAGTTGAATTAGAATTAGGAGGACTAGGGAGCGTAATTTTTGCAGAGAATAAAAATGTTCGGGTGGCACCAATTTTAGCTATGAGACTAAAAATATGCCGAGGTGAAAACTTTGTGATGTACTTGGGAGGAAATTATTCCTTTGGTGTTAAAGCTTTTGGTTTGATGTACGGAACAGGTACCGTCTTTTGACTTTAAAAATATATACGATATTATCTTATTCAATATAAATAAAAACCAAGGTTATATGAAATTATTCTCTTAGGGCAATAAAATGAGTTCTATTTAATCAAACTCGTTTTATACAACCTTAATTCTTCCCAAGAAAATTCATCTCCGTATTTTTCTTTAACAGGTGTAATGGAATCGGTTTCAAAACCCTTAAAAGCATTTTTCAAGGCTTCAATTCGTTCTTGACTTAAAATATCGTTGAGTTCGATTTTTTCGGCTTTAATTAATTGCGAAATGTGACTGTAAACGGTACTCGTACTCAACATTCTGATTTCAGCAATTTCGTCAATTGTTTTTTCTTCTTGAATTAAAGCTAAGGTTTGGTCAACACTAGATATTTTTTCTTCTTTAACCTTCTTTTTCTTAGTTTGAATAACTGGAATTTCTTCTTCCATTTCTGTTTCTTCGAAATCAAAAACACTTTTGGTATTGCGTAATTCTTGTTTGGCAACGGCTAATTTAGCAATTTTGTATTGCATCATTTCTTCGTTCCAAATTGTACTTTTAGTTAAAGGCCTTTCGTCTTTCATGGCTTCAACAAGCATTCTGATTTTTTTCAGTTTAATGATGCTTAAAGTTTGCGCTTCGTCCATTTCCTTTAATTCTTCAAAATAAGCTTTTATTTTAGGAATACGTTTTATTTCCTCCATTTTCTTTAAGGTGGAAAACAAAACATCGTCGATATCTTTGTAGAAATATGCGTATGCTGCCATGACACGTTCGTGCAAAGTATTCAAATTAAATCCTGGATGCTCAAAAATGCGTTGCAATTGATTTTGAAATTTAGAGGAGGCGTCCATCAATAATTCTATTTTTTTGGCTTGATGACGTGACCATTCAGCATGTTTTGACTTTTCAGATTTCGAAGGAGCAACAAGATAACTAGCCGCATGCACTCGCCAAGAACTCGCCAAATCACCAAAATCAAATGCTTGAATTAATTCTTCTAACAAATAACTTTTGCTTGCCTCGTTTAATACAATATCTAAAATATCACTTGGAGTTTTATTTACTGCGTAATCGATTACATTCTGGTTGTTTTGCATCGCATTACTTTGAAATGGTTTCAGTAAAACCAATCCTGCTAAGGAACGCAAACGACTCAATGCAACGTAAGCTTGACCAGGTGCAAATGCATCAGATACATCAATGACAGCCTTGTCGAATGTTAAACCTTGACTTTTGTGTACCGTAATTGCCCAAGCTAATTTCAAAGGGTATTGCACAAATTTTCCAACTGTCTCTTCTTTTATTTCTTTGGTATTATCGTCGATAGAGTATTTTACATTTTCCCATTCGAATTTCTCAACCTCGATAGTCGTTTTTTCGTCTGGAAAGGAAACCACAATTTCAGAAGGGTTTACTTCTTTAATGATTCCCATTTTACCGTTGAAAAACAATTTTTCTTGGGAAATATCATTTTTAATAAACATTACTTGCGCACCAACTTTAAGTTCTAAGGTTGTGTCAATTGGATACATATGCGCTGGAAAATCTCCATTTATTTCTGCTTCAAACTTAACAGATTTTGCAGGCAAGTGGTCGAGCTGTTTTTGATTGATTTGATCTGCTTTGTAATTATGCGTCGTTAAAGTAATGTAACCTGTCTCCTTGTAGATATCAAAATCCGGTTTTACATATTGATTTAAAACTTTGGTATCTACTTCAGAAATTTTATTGTCACGTAAATTATTTAAAACTTGAATAAAAGTTGGATCATCTTGACGGAAAATTTTATCCAATTCAATATACAAAGGAGGATTTTCACGCATCACTTGCGCATTAAAAAAGTAAATTCCTTCATAGTATTTTTTCAAAACATCCCATTCTTCATTTTTAACCACGGGAGGAAGTTGCATTAAATCGCCAATAAACAAAACCTGCAAACCACCAAATGCAACGTTTTTTTTACGAATATTTCTTAATTTCCAATCAATAGCATCCAATAAATCAGCTCGCAACATACTGACTTCATCAATGATCATCAACTCTGTGTTCCGAATGATTTCGATGCGTTGTTTATTCATTTGAAAATTACGCATCAAAGAATCTTTTGTCTCGATTTTTATAGCACTCGAAAAATGATGATTCACATTGTGGTCAGGTACAAATGCTCCAAAAGGCAATTGAAACATGGAATGAATGGTTACACCACCAGCGTTTAAGGCTGCAATTCCTGTAGGAGCAACAACGATTGCTTGTTTGAGTGTATTTTTCTTGATTTCATTCAGTAAAGTGGTTTTTCCTGTACCAGCTTTACCCGTTAGAAAGACGTTTTTTTTGGTTTGGTTGATGAAATTTTTGACAATTTCGGCAGGTGTTGTGTTCATTTTAAAGTAAAAATAGACTTATCGGTTTATAAAATAATGGGTTCTTATAAAATAAATTTATTCTATAGAGAATTTGAATTCATTTTTTGGTTTTGCTGTAATTAATAACCTAAATTAATTAATTTTTTTTAAACGAGCAAACTTTCAAACAAAAATTTGCTCGTTCAAAAAATATAAAACCATTATTTCTTAGTATTCATATTGATATCGTAAAACTCCGTATTGACAATTTTACCCAATTTGAAATAACGAATATTGATATCCAATAAATTCTCTTGGTATTCAACGCGTTTTTCAAGATCTGGTAAATTTGGATTCATACAAATATCTCCAATATAATTCGTTTTAGACAAATCACCTTTTAACCAGCGACCGTGTCTTTTTCCTTGCACGTATTCTCCAACTTGATTTAGCATTCCATTTGGTGTATAATATTTCCATACTCCAGTTGGTAAACCATCTTTCATGTTTCCTTCACTTTGCAAAGTACCGTCATCGTAATAATTTTTCACAAAACCATTCATACGATTCCCTTTCTCGTTAGCTTGCCAGATGGTCATAAATTGACGCACTTCGTAATGATCAGTATGAGAACAATCGTAATTTTCTATTTTTTCAATCACATAACTTTTGTGCAAAGCATTTCCAAGTGTGTCGAAATCAGTTCTAATTCCTTTTGCTTTGAATTTGATGCTATCGTTAATTTTAAGGATGGTATCAAAATATTCGATGTCATATTGTTTTTGACCAGCATAATTGTTGTAGTACCAACAACCCGTTTTTTTACCGTTTACAATTGGTCCATCACGCGAAATAATTTGGTCAGGGAAGTATTTTGTAACATGGTATTTCACACCATTTTTATTGATTAAACTTGGTCTACCATAATATGGTTGTTCCAATGCATAGCTGTCCATTAAGCCGTATTGCATTAATAAATCATACATGGATGGAATTTCAACCAAATCATTCGGTCTAAACTCAATTGAATCTTGCCAATTGAATAAATAACGTACACTTAATTCATTTTCTTCCCAAATTTTTTCCTCTACTGGGAAAGTGTATTGAAATTTCACATAATGATATTTGAAACCTAAAGTGTCATAAGCTTCATAGTCGTCGATTGGCTCATTGTTTAAGAAAAATCCTCTTTTTGCCAATTTCCCATTTGGGTGATAAGCCTTGGATTCGCCTTGCAACTGGTGGTTTTGGAAATTCAAATCATACAAGGTGATGCTATCTTTTCCAGGAATTGTAAGTTGCGTTTTAAGAATCCCGTCTAATAATCCATCTTTATAAGAACTTTTTGTGGTAATAACTTCATTGCGTTCCAAGGTTGGTCCATCCATATAACCATCTTTATAAGTAGCAGTATAAATTACATTCCCTTGCCAATCGGTATGTTTTTCAATACCATTTTGTAAGCCTTTATTGTAGTTTACGACATTTGCGATATAATATGTTTTTTTCTCAGGGTATTTTCTGAACGATGCCATTGGGTCTTCGTAGTCCATACCGTCATAATAATAATCTTCCTCTGTCATTTTTCTATTTTTCTTCGGCTTGATTTCAGGATATTCATATGCGAAAGTTTTTTGTTCTCCTTGTTTTTCTCCGTTTTCATAATAAACTTCACGTAAGATTGAACCATCTAATGCAAAAACAAGCCATTTTCCGCTCGGTTTTCCGTTAATAAATTGTCCTTCAACTTTAGAAATTGTTGCCTTAGAATTATTTTCAGATCCATATAATTCTCCTTCAAATTGATTTGGGTTGTAATTAATTTCACTTAAAACTCTATTTAGGAAAGGAAACATCATACTAAATTCCGATTCGATATCCATTCCTAAATCTAAAACATCATGTAAGTTTTTATATTTCGATTTACCTGTTTTTTGAAATTTTTTGAAGTCTTTCGATAATTTTCGTTTGAAACTATTCTCAGGAATACCAATGTTAATACTTTTTTCTTTAATGTTTATTTCAGGGCTTTTTTTGTTGAAAGCTACATTGAATTTCCCATTAAAAACTTGACCTTTATAGTTTAAAGTGTAATCGTCAGTTTCGTCAAAATAGCGCAAATAGTACATTTTAGATTGAGGTAATGAATCAATGTGAACAGTTGCGTCATAACTAGCATTCGAAACAGTCACTGCTTGCAATTCTCTCATGTTGTTTTCAACTTTTTGAGAATAAAAGGAATAATCTTCTCCAAAGGTGATTTTTCTATTTTGTTTTAAGGTGTTGTTTACAGAATGAATTTTGATATTCAAATCTCTACTTGTTGGTTCAAATAAAGCTTCGGCACACACTTTTTTGTTGAAGTACCAAGATTTAAACATCACAGTTGGTTCAATCAGATTTACCTTCAATAGGGTATCATATTTTGAGTAGATGTAATAATTTTGGTACTCATAATATTGCGAAGGAATTCCGTCAATTTTAACGATTGGATTTTGGTAAGCAATTGTGGTTGAAGTTTTGTAATTACCAATAGAATCAAATCTTTCTGAAACTACTAATTTGCCAGCGTAATCATAAGTTTCGTGAATGTATTCATTAGCTTTGGCATCAAAAGTGACCACATCATTTACAACACCATTATCCCAAAAAACTGTGTCTTCTGATAAAAGTTTTCCGTCCTTAAATTCGTAGCGGTATTTCAACTTACCATTAGAATAATATTCTTCGTAAACATCTTTGTATTTGAATTGAATACCAATGCTATCAATTAATTTTGATTTTGAAATGAGTTTTCCTTTGACCCACATTTTATTTTCTCTGTTGTAACTTCCGCTGCCAATAAACTCATCTTCCATCCCTTCATAATATCCTCCTTCCATGCCATAATCCCCTTCTTCTGTCATTTCTCCGCCATCGTATGAAGTGACTTTTTCTTCTGGCAATTCTAAGTCTTCCACCGTTTCTTTGTAAAAAGTATATAACTCATTAAAATCTACTTGTGAAACATAAATATTTGGTGGCATTGTGATCGAATCATTTTTGAAAATATTTCTGTTAATCGCATTTCTCAATAAAATTTGACGAGAAATTGGTGCATTTTTATCGGCATAGGTGAAATGTTTTGTCAAGAAATAATCGAATTTAGCTTCTTTGTTTACAAAGGTGTAATTCCAATCGTAGAAAAACCATTCTCCTGAAGGTTCGCCAGCAGAATAAAATCCTTTTGAACTGATACTGTCTCCATTGTAGGTAATATATTTTCCATCCAAAAGTCCTTCTTTGTATTCTACAACGCTTTTATCATAGGAAAATTTAACTTCATTTAATTCTTCTTCCCAAAAATCTTTTTTCTCATTAAAAGTCCATTCTCCAACGCGTTGACCTTGGTCAAAAAAACCTTTTTCAATAGTGTCGCCTGCTGCGCTTATCCAATAAGCAAAGCCATGAAGCAAGTTGTTTTTCATTTCGAAAATTCCAGCAACCTTTTTATCAATTGTTTGAATATCACCATTTTCATCTAAGGCAAAAATGTTTTTATAGAATTGCACATATTTCCCATCTGGAAGTGGATCAATACTTGGAGTAATCGTTTGATACATATTTACATAGGAATGAAAAAGCTTATCAGAATTTGCACGAATGGCTTTTTTAACCTTCTTTTTAATTTTAGCAGAATTTTCACCAAAAACTTCCATTTCCCAGTATCTCATACCCATATTGAGGTCGCTTTCATCCATTTCACTGCTACCTTCTCCAATTTCGTTTTTATACAAAACTTGTAGATTTTGTTTATTTTTTCGGTTAACGGCATTGTAAATCAACCAACTTGGGTTAGCATCCCTTTCATGTGGATATACTTTGTAAGTCTCATTTTTATAGGAAAAAGTTTCTTGGGCATTTAAATTTACTTGCGAAAAAACAAGTACTAATAGTGCAATCAGACTAAAATTTTGTGATTTTTTCATTTGTCGTTTTTATGGGTTCTATAATGGTATGTTTCTTTGTAAAAAAAGCCAATAACGTCTTCGTTCTTTTTAAAATGAGTAACTTCTATTGGTCTTTTATATTTGTCAAAGAAGATTTTGTTTTCGATATGAGAAATATACATGCCTTCGGAAAAAGTTGAATCTACAAAGCCATTCCAAATACTTTGTGAATTGTACTGAAAGCTTCTTTTATATTCAAAAGGATATAATTTTTTCGTTCTACTTTTAAGCACTCCACTATTCCAATAGGTGTAATTATAAATTTGAGTTTCCTTTACTGTATTCTCAACTTTATAACGTTTTACAGGTCTTTTTATTGTTCCTAAAACGATCCAATCTTCTTTAGTCGGATTTAAAATAGAATCAACAGACAAAGGTCCCCAATATTTATGGTTAAACATCATATAAAGATGATTTCCTTTTTCTAAATCCACATAATCAGTATACTTTTTTGTTTTTTTCAGATAAGATAATATCGAAAACTGATGTGTTTTATCTTGGAAAAAATCTGTCGTAAATTCATCTTTGATTGGATTTTTTGTTAAGGAGACAAAAGGCAAAACTTTAACCTTGCGATAACCATTTGAAAACATTCGTCCTTCATAAACAAAGGTAGCCTTGGAAATTTCTCTGTCGTCAAAATAGGAGCTTACTATGATTTTTTCAACGCAACCCCACTTATCAAAAAAGTATTCAATTTTTTCCTTAGGTATCGCTTCATTATAGGAATTTATCTCTGAGGTATCTCCAACAATTCTTGGGTAAACGCGTTTGGTTATTTTATATATTTCATGTGAACGCACAAAAGAATCATTAAACCATAAGGGGAAATTTAATTCATTTTCGAAATCGTTGTTGTAAAAAACGGGGTTAATCCATTGCGCCACTTTTTTTGGTTCTTTCTGATTTACAGGCAAATTATCACCTCCACAAGATTGTAAAAGGTAAAGAAATAAAGCAATGTAAATGAAATTTTTCAAGCGTATATGAATATATTGACACTAAAGATAAATTATTTTTTTGATTAAACTAACACTATTCAGAAATTTATTCTTGAAATTATTTGTGTAAATTTGTGGAAAGTTTAAACCATGGCAGAAGATTTATTTGTTTCAGGAGAAAACAAAACACAGTTGTACCAATCTTTACTTCCTCAAATCAAGGCATTAGTTGGAGATGAACAAAATGTGATTGCTAATTTAGCTAATATTTCTGCTGCCTTGAAGTCAACATTTTCATTTTTTTGGGTTGGATTTTATTTGGTTCAAAAGGACGAATTAGTTTTAGGCCCCTTTCAAGGCTCAGTAGCATGCACGCGAATTGCTTTTGGACGCGGAGTTTGTGGTGCTTCTTGGAAAGAAAAAAAGACTTTACTTGTTCCAAGTGTAGATGAATTTCCAGGACATATTGCCTGTAGTTCCTTATCGAAAAGTGAAATTGTCGTTCCAATAATAAAAAATGGTCAAGTTATTGCCGTTCTCGATGTTGATAGCGATAAACTAGATGATTTTGACGAAACAGATAAACTTTACTTAGAAGAAATTTGCCAATGGATCGCTACTTTCGCATAGTTTATTTTTTTGTTGCCATTTTTTTGTTGGGATCCTGCGCACAATTGGGTACAATTGAAGGTGGACCAAGGGATGAATTTCCTCCAAAACCAATTGAAAACGGAATTAATCCTCCGAATGGAAGTGTTAATTTTTCAAGTAAACGCATTGAAATTGAATTTGATGAATATGTAAAATTGAACAATCCCATCGAAAATATTTCCATTTTACCAACAGGAATCAAAATTGAATCAAAATTGGATAGGCGTAAATTAATTCTCGATTTACAAGGAGAATTTTTACCAAATACGACTTACAAAATAACTTTCAATGATGCCATCAAAGATTTAAATGAGGGAAATGATTCTTTGATGCAGTATGTTTTTTCGACGGGTAATTTCATAGATTCGCTATCTTATTCTGGAAAAGTTGCCGATGCTTATTCTGGAGAATTACAGAAGCAAATGTTGGTTGCCTTGTATAATGAAACCGATTCGATTCAGCAAGTAAAACCCTTATATTTTTCTAAAACCTCAAACGCTGGTGATTTTCAGTTAGATTATCTGAAAGCAGGGAAATATGCCGTTTTTGCTTTTGATGATTTGAATAAAGATTTAAAATGGCAAGTGACAGAAAAAGTTGGTTTTAGAAAAGAGATTTTAGTCTTAGATAGTAATCTGTATGATTCTATGGCTTTACAAGTATTTACAGCCAAACTGCCAGCAAAAATTACTTCCAAAAGTTTTGTGTATCCTAATCAGGTGAAAATTGCCGCCAATACCAATTTAGAAAACATCGATTGGCTATATCAAGATTCTTTAATTGATAACAAATCGATACATTTTTTTACTACGGATTCCATTACGTTCTGCTTAAATCAAGAAATAAAAGAAGATTTTTTTATCACATCAAAAGGAGTTTTCGACACACTGTTTTTTAGAGTAAATTCGAAGGAAAAACAAATTAAATATGAATTTATTCCTGCCTCAAAAGACATTAGTGAAGGTCAAAAAATCACCTATTTATTTAGTACATCCATATCTTTGATTGATACAGATTTATTTCAAGTTCAAACTTTAGATTCCATTTCTGTGATACCAAGAATCGAATATCAAGGAAACAAAGTGGAGATTTCCTTTGCCGAAAAATTAAACGGGTCGATCAACTTGAAAATTAATCCAAATGGAATTTCATTTAGGAACAAATCTACAAATGACACCATTAAAAACACCTTCACGATTCGTTCGGAAAAAGAATTTGGCACAATCATTTTTAATAAATTAAATCTACCTGAAAATGCTTACATTGAACTTGTTAAAGCTAACAAAATGGTGAAACAAATCAGTTTAAGTGAATTGAAAAAATCCTCAGCAGTAAGATACATAGAACCGGGAGAATATTCATTTCGCGTTATTCTGGATGATAATCAAAACGAAAAATGGGACGGGGGAGATGTGTTAACAAAAAAATCAGCTGAGAAAGTACTTTATTTTCCTGAAAAGATAAAAGTACGTGCCAATTGGGAAACAGAAGTTGAATTGGAATTAAAATAAATCGTATGTCTGAATCAAATTTTCAATCTGCCTTTAGTTCCTGGAAAATTTGGTTGGCTGTTTTGCTTGGTTTAGGATTTGCGGTATACATGTTGTTTAATAGCTTAAATGAAGTTCATTTTATTGAGGTTAAAGACAAATCGGGAACACATATTTGGCTTGATAATAATCACAATTCAAAAGTTGATTTTTCAGATTTGAATGAATTTCAAGCCAATAAGAATGGCACTTTTCGCCAAAAAACCTCTTTAGAGTTTATTTCCGAAATCAAGTGGACTAGTCAAGCATTTGTTTTCTTGTTTTTAGCGATTATTTTTATGATTGGTCGTGATTTAGCTTATATGTGGCGTATTAGAGTGCTAACAAGTGAAAAATTGTCTTGGAAAAAATCATTTTACGTGATTATGATGTGGGAATTCGCTTCGGCTTTAGCTCCTGGAGTTGCAAGTGGCTCAACAGTAGCGATGTTTATTTTAAATAAAGAAAAAATCCCTCTTGGGAAATCAACTGCAATTGTCATTATCACCACAATGATGGATAATTTATTCTACATTTTGATGATTCCATTGGTGTTTATTTTTATTCCTGCTTCGGATTTATTTCCAAGCGATACCACTTTGGATAAAGGAATTGCTTATGTTTTTTGGACAGGATACAGCATTTTTCTTGTAATTTGTTTACTACTTTTCACAAGTATTTTCTTCTATCCAAAACTAATTAAAAACTTTTTGGCGCTTATTTTTTCCGTCCCTTTTTTAAAAAAATGGAAAGCCAATGCGATTCATACGGGTGAAGAAGTTGAGTTGACATCTAAAGCGTTCAAAAAAGAAAATTTTTCATTTTGGTTTAAAAGTTTTGGCGCCACGATTTTATCTTGGACTTCTCGTTTTTTAGTTATCAATTGCATTTTAGCAGCATTTATAAGTTTAAATTTCCACAATCATATTTTTATTTTAGGAAAGCAATTTGTGCTGTGGTTATTTATGCGAATCAGTCCAACCCCTGGCGGAAGTGGAGTTGCTGAATATGCCTTTGGTGAATTGATGTCTGACTTTTCACATTCAGCTTTTTTAATTACTGCTTTGGCTATTTTGTGGCGTTTGATTTCATATTTTCCTTATTTGTTAATTGGTGCCTTCATATTACCGCGTTGGTTGAAACGTAAATAATTGTAACGCTTAAAGAAAAGATAATTATACTCACATGAAACTAATTTTACTTGTTATCTTGTTTGCGTTCAATCTTACGCTGTTTTCACAAAAAACGGTAAAAGATAGTATTTATGTTTTTTACTTTAAATCTGCACAAGCTAAAATTCCTAGTGATTCTCTTGTGAAATTTCAGAAATTCTATAAAAAATATGAAAGTTGTTCTTCCTGTATCTACGAATTAAAAGGTTTCGCTGATAGTGTTGGAAATGATGCTCAAAATAAAGTTCTTTCAGAAAAGCGGATTGCTTATGTAAAATCATTGCTAAAAAATACAAAAATTACCCAAATCAAAGAAATTCCTTTGGGCGAAAAATTATCGCAGAAAACCAAAAATAATCAAGATTTTAGAAAAGTAATTTTACGAGTTAAAAACCCTTCCTTAAAAAATGTAACTGATTTAGTTCAATCAGAAATCAAGGAAGTAAAAAAAGATACCTTAACTCCAGTTGAAAAACGCAAGATGGAATTTTCGCAACGCAATAAAGCCATTCGTTTGAATATTTTGTTTTATGTGAATCGTATAGATCTGCTTCCAGAATCAAGGGACGATTTGGAAATTTTAGCCATGTATTTACAAGAAAACCCAAAGGTTTATGCTCGTTTAGAAGGCCATGTTTGTTGCAATAACGATCAAGAATTATCTCGAAATCGTGCAATGGCAATCAAGATATATTTGATACAAAAGGGAATAAAAAATTACCGATTAAATGCTGAAGGTTTTGGGAATACACGTCCAGCAGTGGAAGAAAAAAACGCCGCAGATGAACAAATAAATCGCAGAGTTGAGGTTATTTTTTATGAGGAATAAATTAATTCCATGTTTTCATGATTTAAATCATTCTTTTCCAGTAAATATTTCTTGAAATTTGCGCTCTATTTAGAAAATCATTTATGACAAATATAGAGTTAATGTCTCCGGCAGGCTCGTATGAAGCACTTTCTGCAGCTATCAAAGCGGGAGCCAATTCAATTTATTTTGGTGTTGAGCAATTAAACATGCGAACTAAATCGACCCACAATTTTACGATTGAAGATTTACCTAAAATTGCGAATATTTGTCAAGAAAATGGTTTAAAAAGCTATTTGACCTTAAATACTATTGTTTATGATCATGACATAAGCTTGATGAAACGCATTTTGGATGAAACTAAAAGAGGTGGAATTACGGCGGTTATTGCTTCAGATCATGCAGTCATGAATTATTGTAAAAAAATTGAATTAACTGTTCATATTTCTACGCAAGCAAATATTACCAATATTGATACTGTTGAATTTTATGTCGTTTACGCTGATGTAATGGTGATGTCACGTGAACTGAGTTTATTACAAGTTGAACAAATCAACAAGGAAATCAAACGAAGAAAAATTACTGGTCCTTCTGGAGAATTAGTGCGTACAGAAGTTTTCGGACATGGAGCTTTGTGCATGGCAGTTTCTGGGAAATGTTATTTGAGTTTACATTCTAATTTTTCATCTGCCAATCGGGGAGCTTGTATCCAGAATTGCCGAAAATCATATATCGTTACTGACAAAGACAATGGCGTTGAATTTGAAGTTGATAACGAATACATTATGTCTGCAAAAGATTTGTGTGTCATCGATTTCTTAGATAAAGTGATTGATGCTGGAGTTTCTGTTTTAAAAATTGAAGGTAGGGGAAGAAGTGCAGATTACGTTTATACAACTACAAAATGTTACCGAGAGGCAATAGATTCAATTGCAGAAGGAACTTTTAATATAGACAAAATTAGTGCTTGGAAAGAACGTTTAGCAACTGTTTTCAATCGTGGATTTTGGGATGGATATTATCTTGGTCGTCAGATGGGTGAATGGAGTGATGACCCAGGCTCTAAGGCAACTAAACGTAAAGTTTATATCGGAAAGGGTATGAAATATTATGAAAATGCCCAAATTGCTGAATTTTTAATTGAAGCACAAGGAGTGCAGGTCGGAGATGAATTGATTATCACAGGTCCGACAACGGGTGTGATTGAAACTGTTTTAGCAGAGATGCGTGTTGAGAATGTACCTACTGAATTGGTTAAACGAGGTACAACAATTACTTTTCCAATGAATGAGAAAGTACGTCCTTCTGATAAATTATACAAACTAGTTCCTGTAGATTAACTATGATTCGGATTTTACAACATCGTCACAAATGCATAGGCTGTAACGCTTGTGTTGAGGCTGACAAATACCGTTGGCGCATCTCTAAAAAAGACGGAAAAAGTACCTTGATAGGCGGATCAGATAATAAAGGTTGGTTTTCTGTAATCGTTGAAGTTGACGAATTGGAATTTATTAAGGCGGCAGAAAAACATTGTCCGGTAAATATAATTAGGTGGTTGGAGGTATAAAAAACAAAAAGTCGAATCTCTCGATCCGACTTTATACTATTTTAATTTTATTATTAACTTTTTATGTGACTGAGCGTAGTCGTTTGACTGAGCGAAGCCGAAGTCACAATCCTAACAAAACCTGAATAGGATCTTTACCTCCAAATATCATTCTTTCAGGGTTCTCAAGCATTTCTTTCACTTTTACAAGGAAACCAACGGAATCCTTACCATCGATGATTCTATGGTCGTATGAAAGCGCCACGTACATAATCGGACGGATTTCAACTTTACCATTAATTGCAACTGGACGTTCAACGATGTTGTGCATTCCTAAAATCGCAGATTGTGGTGGGTTGATGATTGGTGTGGATAGCATAGAACCAAAAACACCTCCATTTGTAATCGTAAATGTACCACCAGTCATATCGTCTGGAGTAATTTTTCCATCACGCGCTTTGATTGCTAATCTCTTAATTTCTTTTTCAATTTCTGCTAAAGTCATTTGTTCAGCATTACGAACCACTGGCACTAACAAACCTTTAGGGGATGATACTGCAATCCCTATATCAGCATAATTGTGGAATACCATTTCGTTTCCATCTATTTGTGCATTTACAGCTGGGAAATGATTTAATGCTTCCGTCACAGCTTTTGTAAAGAAAGACATAAATCCTAAATTGATGTCGTGGAATTTTGCAAAACTATCTTTGTATTTAGCTCTTAAATCCATGATTGGCTTCATGTCAACTTCATTAAATGTCGTTAACATTGCAGTTTCTTGTTTCACAGCAACCAATCTCTCGGCAATCTTACGACGCATCATAGACATTTTTTCTCTGTTTTGCTCACGTGTTCCACCCCAACCTTGAGCTGCATCAGCAGAAATTCCAGCAGACATAGCAGCTAAAACATCTTGTTTCGTGATGCGACCATCTTTTCCAGTTGCATTTACTTTCGCTGGATTAATTCCATTTTCAGCAATGATTTTAGCAGCTGCAACAGATGGTGTTCCATTTGCATAAGAAGCTTTTTCATTTACTGGTCCTGGATTTGGAGCAGCAGTTTTTTCAACTACCGGTGCTGGCGCTGCTTTTACTTCTTCAACCGCTTTTTCAGCAACAGGCGCAGCCGAACCAGCAGGTCTTTCAGCAGAAGTATCAATAATACAAACCACTTGACCAACTTTAACAACATCGCCTTCACCAGCCTTTAAAGTGATAATTCCACTTTCTTCAGCAGGTAATTCCAAAGTTGCTTTGTCTGAATCAACTTCAGCAATAGCTTGATCTTTTTCAACGTAATCTCCATCAGATACCAACCAAGAAGCAATTTCAACTTCTGAAATAGATTCTCCTGGACTTGGTACTTTCATTTCTAATAATGACATGGCCTTAATTTTTATTTTAATATTTTTAACACGTAGATTTCGATTTCGCTCAATTCACGTGAGTTGAGCGGAGTCGAAACTCACATAAATTAGTTAACTTTTACTTTTGCGAATTGAAATACATCTTCGAAAAGGTGTTTCAATCGTTTTTCATGTAATTTTTTTGAACCTTCAGCCGCCGCTGCAGAAGCTCTTCGTGTTATTCCAACAAAAGGAATATGCCTCATACTCATAGCGATATATGTCCAAGCACCCATGTTTGCTGGTTCTTCTTGCGCCCAAACAATGTTTTTTGCATTTTTGTATGAAGCAATAACATTTTCAATTTGAGTTTGTGGCAGTGGATACAATTGTTCTACTCGAACGAAAGCCATATTGTCAACACCTAGTTGTGCAGCTTTATCTTTCATTTCATAATAGAATTTCCCTGAACAGAAAACTACAGTATCGATTCCATCTTTTGATGAAATTCTATCGTCGATTACTTCTTGGAAACCACCTTTTGCCATTTCATCTAAACTAGAAACTGCTGCTGGGTGACGCAATAACATTTTTGGAGAAAATACTACCAATGGTTTTCTAAATTCTCTTTTCAATTGTCTTCTCAACAAATGGAAATGATTCGCTGGAGTTGAAGTATTTACAACTTGAATGTTGTAGTCAGCACATTGTTGTAAAAAACGCTCCATTCGTCCACTAGAATGCTCAGCTCCTTGACCTTCATACCCATGTGGTAACAACATCGTCAAACCACTTTGAGTTGACCATTTGTCTTCTCCCGCAGTAATGAATTGGTCAATCATAATTTGCGCTCCATTGAAGAAATCTCCAAATTGTGCTTCCCAAATTGTTAATCCATTTGGAGTAGCTAAAGAATAACCATATTCATAACCTAAAACGCCGTATTCTGACAATAATGAGTTGTAAATGTAGAATTTAGCTTGCTTGTCAGAAAGCATGTTTAAGGTTTCGATTTCTTCCTCAGTGTCTTCTGTTTTTACAACAGCATGACGGTGAGAGAAAGTACCACGCTCCACATCTTGACCAGAAATTCGGACAGGATGTCCTTCTTCTAATAAAGTTGCATAGGCCAACATTTCAGCTGAACCCCAATCTAATTTATCTTCTTTGATTGCATTTAAACGATCTTCAAATATTTTAGAAATTTTTCGGAAATATTTTTTCCCTTCAGGAAGCGTAGCTAATTTCGTTCCAAGAGCTAATAAAGTCTTTTTATCAACACCCGTATCCATTGATCTTGCAAAATCATCTGGTTTACTATGACGGTAACCTTCCCAAGTTTTGCTCAAGAAATCGTATGTAATCGCTTTTTCATTTTTGCGTGATATTTCAAATTCGCTTTCTAAATAAGCATTAAATTCCTCTTCTAATTTAGCTGCATCTGCCTTGGTAATCAATCCTTCCGCTTCCAATTGTTTAAAGTAGATATCTTTTGGATTTGGATGCTTAGCAATTAAATTGTATAAATGTGGTTGCGTAAATTTAGGCTCATCTCCTTCGTTATGTCCGTACTTACGGTAGCACAATAAATCGATAAAAATATCTTTATTGAAATGTTGTCTGTATTCTATTGCAATTTCAATTGCTTGAACAACCGCCTCAACATCATCACCATTTACATGGAAAACAGGTGATAAAGTTGTTTTAGCAACATCCGTACAATAAGTTGAAGAACGTGCATCTAAATAATTGGTTGTAAATCCAACTTGATTATTCACAACAATATGAATTGTGCCTCCAGCTCTGTATCCATCAAGGCTTTGCATTTGAATTACTTCATACACAATTCCTTGACCAGCAACAGCTGCATCTCCATGAATCATTACAGGACAAACTTTATTCTCGTCCTTATATGTATGGTCAATTTTTGCACGAGCAATACCTTGTACCAATGGATCTACCGCTTCTAAATGTGAAGGGTTTGGAGAAAGTGTAACTCCAATAGTTTTTCCATTTTTTAAAGTAACTTCTGAAGTAAAGCCTTGATGATATTTAACATCTCCGTCAAAATCTCCTTCGTAATCAAATTCTTTTCCTTCAAATTCTGAGAAAATATCTTGTGGACGTTTTTCAAAGATGTTTGTTAAGGTATTTAAACGACCTCGATGAGCCATTCCCATTACGAAATATTCAACTCCTAAGTCAGAACCTTTGTTAACCAAAGTATCTAATGCTGGAATTAAAGCTTCACCACCCTCGATTGAAAAACGTTTTTGACCAACGAATTTTTTCCCTAAAAATGCTTCAAAATTAGTTGCTTGATTTAATTTTTTGTAAATTTCAATCTTACGACTTTTATCAATTTGAGGACGATTTTTTAATTCAATTTTATTTTTGATCCAATCGATTCTATATGGTTCTCGCATGTAAACAAACTCAATACCGATTGATTGGCAATATGTTTGTTCTAAATGCGCAATGATTTCTTTCAGACTTGCTGCACCAATTCCAACTTCTTCTCCAGCTTGGAAAACCAAATCTAAGTCTGCTTCGGATAATCCAAAATTCTCGATATCTAAAGTTGGCTCGTATTTTCTTCTATCACGAACTGGGTTTGTTTTCGTAAACAAATGACCTCTGGTGCGATAACCATTGATGAGGTTTAGAACTTTAAATTCTTTTTGAAAATTTTCAGGAATTGCTCCTCCATCTTCATAATTTGTTTGTGCAAAATCGAATCCTTCGAAAAACTTTTGCCAGCCAATATCAACACTTTCAGGGTCTTTTGTATACGATTGATAAAGGTGGTCAATCGCCGACACATCTGCATTTCCTACATAAGTAACTTTATCCATGTTTCTAATAGAATTTTTGGAGATGCAAATTTATAACAAATAAACGTAAAGAGCGAAAATAAAATCAATATTTTACATCATTTTGAAAACAAAAAACAAAAAAAAACGCCTTCCCATAAGAAAGACGTTTTTTTGAACATTTTTATGATCTTATTTCACAACAACTTGTTTGATGTGATTTGTACCGTCAATAGTGATATTTACATTATAAATGCCAGGAGCCAATTGTTCAGTCCCAATAACAACCAAATTGTTTCCTGTTGCTGAAAGTATTGTTTTTTGATCTACAATTTTACCTAATAAATCTACGATTTTGATTTCAGTTCTTGAATTGTCGTTAACATAGTATTCAATGTTTAATTCGTTATCAGCTGGATTTGGATATACCAAAAAGTTAGAAGTCGAATTTTTTTCTAAGATCGAATTCGCTTGATTTCCTATTAATGTATCTGACGGACCTGCGTTATATAAATTAATGTTGTCAAGATAAAGATTATTTCCACCACTTCCTTCAAATCTAAATTTGAATCTAAAGTTTTCATTCCAGTAAGTTGAAGAAATATTTGTAACATGCACAGTAGTCCAATCTGCTGCAGTTGTTGGAATCCACGAAGTTGTTGAAGTTAAAGGTGAAAGAGAGCTTCCTTGTATGGACTTTCTTACTTCCCAGCTTTCTCCACAATTTCCTGTCATCAAGACAAATAATTTTTCTGAATTGGCCGTTTGTTTTTTTCTGTAGGAATATCTAAATGTTAAAGTGATATCAGTAGTGGAAGTAATGCTTGATAAATCAACTGACTGTGAAATTAATTCATCTAAATTACCTGTGCCAGTTTGAGAAAAATTTGGAATCATTACTGATTTTGAACTTGATAATCCAACAGTTGAACTTAATTGGAAAGTTCCATTGTTTTGTGGGTTGTATGTTTCCCAAAACTCACTTGTTGCGATAGATGTATATGGTTCAAAGCCATCTAATAACGGTAAAGCAACACCTGTGTTTAAAACAGTTATGTATGCTGTTTTTGTTTGACTGACTGTGCCATTTCCATCTCCTGCAGTTAAGGTAACTGAGTATGTACCAGGTGTATTATACGTTATTGTTGGATTTTGCTCTGTAGAGCTAGTGGTAGCTGCTCCAGGAAAACTCCAAGACCAAGTGCTGACGTTATTATAAGAATTGTCAAAAAACTGTATAGGACTTCCCGAGCAAACAACAGTTCTATCTGTATAAAAATCTGCCGCACACAAAGTAGGATTTCCATCCGCTCCAGTTGCAACTAAGTTTTGTGTTGTCCAAACATTATTTCTTCCACCAACATTTGATACGATGGCCGCGCGCATTCTTGTTTTTTGACCGATGGTAAACATTTTAGAACAATATGAATAGTCCATATAATTTTCTACGTTGTCCTTTACGTCATATGAGTAAATACTCCAACCAAATGGATCGTCAGTGTCGTCACAAGAATTTCTTGATAATACACAAGCGGTTGAACCTAATGTGAATGGAGTGTCTCCAACAAAGTCTTCGTACATCCATCTGTCGTTGTTACTAGTTGCATTTCCAGCACAAATACCTGAACCTGGATCGTTATTTCCTCCCCAAACATGTTCTAAATTTAACCAATGTCCAACTTCATGAGTTAATGCTCTATCAGTTCCAACACCTCCAGTTCCGATTCTACCCACATAGTCATGCAAGATCCAAATTCCATTGTCCATCCCTGTCCCAATCCAATTCGATGGGGTATAGGTGTATCCAGCTGCCCCTCCAATGTTTCCGCATACGAAAACGTTTAGATATTTATTCCCTGGCCATGTTCCTTGGTACACATTGTTTCCATTGATAATTGCATTTACTTGACTAGACCCTTGTTGTGACGAAGTTACATAACTTAATGGGCTCTGAGTTCTTGTAATTCCGTTAAAACAAGATCCGTTTGGAGCTTTTGTTGCCAGTACAAATTGAATTTCAATGTCTGCTGGAGTTGTTTCCGCGTTTGGATTAGTTGAATTAAAGTCAGATTGAACATTTCCTGCATCAGCATTTAACATTCGGTAATCTCTATTTAATACCTCAAGTGCATCTAGTATTTGTGCATTTGTAATATTTTCAACACCTCCATTATGAAGAATATGAAAAACAATTGGGATAGTATAGGTTACACGAGAATGTGTACTATCTTGAGCAATTTGTGCTTCAGCAGCTTGAAAAATCGCTTGTTCCTGTAAAAACATTTGCATGAATGCTGGATTTTGGCGCAATTCACTCATTTTTTTATGTTGTAAGCAATATTCTACTGATTCACCTTCTCTAACATTAGCAAAATTAATTTGAGATGTGACCCAATTAATGGATACTAAAGCTAGAATTGAAAGGATTATTTTCTTCATAAATAAATTTTTAGTTTATAGTTTTAACGCACCAAATTAACAAATGGTTGGCAAGTTTGTTTATTTATTACATGAATGGTATTAATTATTGATTAAAGTGTAGTTTAATCTAAACGACAAATTACATTTTGGTGTTCGCAATTCAATGAGAAAATTCTTATTTTGCTTGCTGTATCTGCGGGTGATTGTAGTTTGTTTTCAGCTTTTAACAACTCAAATGACTCTTGGGACGAAAAGTTTGATTTTTCTGTGTTTCTAATATTAATCTGCATTTCGGTATCAATCACTCCAGGTGCAAGAGAAAAAATTCTAGTTTCTTTACCTTTTTCGATTTCTTCTAATTGAAAAGTCTCTGAAAATAAATCTAAGGCGGCTTTTGAGGCACAGTAATTCGCCCAAGATGGAATTGCTCTTCTACCTGCTCCTGAGCTGATGTTTATAATTGTTAATTTGCAATTTTTTTCTTCACACCAACGAGAAAATTTTCTACATAACTGAATTGGTGAAATTGTATTTGTTTGAAAAAGACTTTGAGAAAAATCTACCTCTTGGTCTGATACGCGTTTCACATCACCTAATATTCCAGCATTGTTAATCAATAGGATTTCTTCGTTTTCTGGTAAATTGATTTGTAACGAGTCAACTTCATTATTGTCGCTTAAATCACATTCAATGAAATTGTATTTTTCGTTTTCTATGGAGTTTGTTCTTCCTATCCCGAAAACAAAATTCCCGTGATTGAGGAAATTCTCTGCTAAAGCAAATCCTAAACCACGGGAAACTCCTGTAATATAAACGTACATTTTAAGCTAATGCTTGTTCAATGTCTGCAATTAAATCTTCTACATCTTCAACTCCAACACTCAAGCGTAGTAATGAATCAACAACACCAACTTTTTCACGTTCTTCCTTTGGAATTGCTCCGTGTGTCATTGTTGCTGGGTGATTGATTAATGACTCCACTCCTCCTAAAGATTCAGCTAAAGAAAAAACTTTGAAAGATGAAGCTACCTTAAATGTGTTTTCAATTGTTTTATCTTTTAATACGATTGAAATCATTCCACCAAAATCACGCATCTGTTTTTTCGCAATTTCATGATTTGGATGCTCAGGAAAACCTGGCCAATAAACTTTTTCAATTTTTGGATGATTTTTCAAGTATTCCGCAATTTTTCTTCCGTTGAAACAATGTCTTTCCATTCTTAAATGTAAGGTTTTAATTCCACGCATTACCAAGAATGAATCCATTGGACCAGGATTTGCTCCACTACTATTAAGTATAAAATAGATTTTTTCGTGAATAGCTGGATCATTCATAACTAAAGCTCCCATGACAACATCGCTGTGTCCACCTAAATATTTGGTTACAGAATGCATCACAATATCAGCACCTAAATCCAAAGGGTTTTGTAAATATGGAGAGGCAAAAGTATTATCAACTACCAAAGTCACCTTGTTTTTTTTGGCAATTTCAGCACAAGCTACAATATCAATGATTTGCATCGTTGGATTTGTTGGAGTTTCTGCCCAAATAACTTTTGTGTTTTCGTTGATGTAGTTATTTAAATTTTCGGCATTTGTCAAATCAATGAAATGAAATTTAATGCCAAAAGGTTCGTAAATTTTAGTAAATAAACGATAAGTCCCACCATATAAATCGTCACCAGTAATAACTTCATCTCCAGGACGTAACATTTTTAAAACGGCGTCTGTAGCCGCAACTCCACTGCTGAAACAAACACAATGTTTTCCATTTTCAATGGCTGCAATATTTTCTTGCAAAGCCTCTCTAGTTGGATTTTTACCACGAGCATACCCATAACCTTTGTTAACTCCTGGAGCTTCTTGAACATAGGTAGATGTTTGATAAATTGGAGTCATGATGGCTCCTGTAGATGGATCTGGATGTGCTCCAGCATGTATAGCTTTTGTACCGAATTTCATTTTATAACATTTATTAGAATTACAAAAGTAGGAAATATTATGTGAAAAAATCCTTATTTCAATTTTAAATAAAAAGCTGTATTGAGAAGCGTTTTTTTATGGTCAAAAATGGCATATGTTTCCACTTCAACGCCATTTCCTTTTGTTTTGGAAACAAATTCTAAGTCACGTTCTTGAATATTTTCGGGACTAAGAAATGAACATTTTAGATTGAAATCTTTTATTTTTAATTGAATTTGAATTGGAAAATTGAAGTTGTTTTGAAATCTCAAATCTTTGTAACCATAAACGACCGTGGCGTCTGATCCAAGTGGTGTAAATCTATCTTTTTCTTCATATAAATCAACAGAATGATTGTGTCTTTCAGTTATTTTTAAGCCTGAAATAAGGGCACAATGGTATATAATGCTACTTAATTGGCATAATCCTCCTCCGATGTCTTCGCTTAATTTTCCGTCTATAATATTGCGACTTTGCTGAAAATTGTTTTTTGCACTTGGTTTTGGTACCATTTTCCAAAATGAAAAAATTTGATTGGGGTAAATTGTTACATCTTGAATGGATTGTATTCCAAGATCTATATTGACAAGTTTATTTTCAAAATGATGATTCTTTTTTATTTCTTGCACAATAGAAATTTCGTGATTGTAACTGAGTTGCTTTTCTGTTTTAACTGCAAATTTTTCTTTTATACCTAAATCCTTAAAGGAGCGAATCAATAATTTCACTTGAAGTTTAAGTTTTTTCGGTATGTAATTTTTGAAATTCATTTTTTTTCAAAAACAACTATTAAATATGATGCATATTCTTTAAAAAATGATTTGCAAAGCAGATTATCTAGACGAATAAAAAATGGACGGAGTTTTTTAGGGAAACGATGTATTGGGAAAAATAAAACTCCAGCATAATGAATTAATTTCCAATTTGAATCAAGTGATTTTTTTATTTCTTCAATTGAATAAGAGGTTGAAGCATGCCAATTGTCGGCTTTTCTTTTGAGAATTTTTCTTCTTTTAGCGGAAGGAAAATCGAATATAAATTGTCCTTTTTGGGCTAAAATACGATTTGCTTCCTCAAATATTTCCAATGCTTTTGATTTCTCTAAATGCATGAAAAGGTGAAAGCTAAAAATGCTGTCAAATTCTTCGTTTTGAAAATTAGTTTTACTAGCATCGCAATTTTCAAATTTTTTCGAAGGAAATTTTTCTTGAGCTACTTGAATCATTTCTTCACTTACATCCACTCCGATATGCGCAAATTCCATGAACCTTCCAGTACCACAAGCTAAACTTAGAATAGAGTTTCCTTTTAAATTTTTATTTAAAAAAGCCGTTTCTTGCTGATGGATATATTTTCCATAACTATTCTCAAACCGATCTTCGTCGTAAATTTTGGCTATTTTATTATAGTATTGGTGTATTTGTTCTGAGCTCATAAGTGTTTTAACTTCTCCAAAAATAAGCAATATATTTAAAATAAATTTGAGGTAGATTGAAATTTATAAAAATTTAAAAAGCATACAAGAAATTTTAAAAATACATAATTGATATTTTAATTTGTCATAAATAAATTTATTTGCTTATAAAGTAAAAAAACAGCTATCTTTGCTGAAAAAAAGTGCCAGAAATAAAATTAATATATAAAGCTGAAGAAGCTAAACAGGCGTTTAGAAAGTTTACAGCTTTCGAACAAAAAAATGAATTCAATCGCCTACCTTTAAAATTGTTATACGGAATTGTTATCATTTTAATAGCATTAGGTTATATTTTTCAGAAACAATTTTTGATTTACCTCGGACTAAGTAGTTTGTTGATTTTAAGTTCTTACTTACTTTATTATTACATGAAATTTAAACGCTATTTCAGTCTAATCTCCAAAGAAATAGATAAAAATAAACAGATTCACGACCAAGAATTCGTATTTTCTTTTGATGAAAAGGGTATGAGCAAAAAATTCAAGGATTTTTCTAATACTAATGCTTGGAAGTTAGTATTTCAATACAAAGAAAATGAAGGAGATTTGTATTTGTACACGAATGGAAAACATTTATTTGACATCATTTCCAAAAAGCAAATTGGGGAAGTAAATTACCAGTTATTTCTTGAAATCTTGGACAAGGAATTTACTTCAAATTAAAAGTAACCTGATCAAAAAAGTTCTTCGGACGGTTTGAGTTCATGAACTTATTTCCTCCATAACAAATTAGTTTTACCAATTTTCCATTGGCCACAAAAACTCTTTTCCAAGCTAAACCAGTAGCAAATTCATAGCCTACGCCCTCAAAAGATTCAATTTTTCCTTGGTGTAAATATTTAGTGACATTTGATTTATCTGGCACATTAATTACTTCACTTGCATAAGAGGCTAAATTGTCATCTACTAAATCCTCAATTTCAATCACGTAACTATTCCCTTGTCCCATTTCTTGGTAAACTATTCTGAAGTACGAAGAGTTTGTATCTAAGATTGGTTTTCCGCCAAAATTTGCTTCAAAATCGAATTCTGAATTTTTATATTTAAAATGTTTAAATTCACTTATTTTCTTTTCGGCCTCAGTTTTTTGTTCCGAATAGGTAGCTGCAACTTGTCTTACCAAATAGCCTTTTTTTCTTAAAAGCGAAATGATTCCTTCCTCGCCAGCTAAATGCGCTGCTCCAACCGCAATGAAGGAACTTTTTTTCTTCATTAAGGTATCAATTCCATTGGTCATGATAACATTACGTTTCACAATTAATCTTTCGTAGGATGCCTTGGAATTATTCATTTGATTTTGCAGCATGTTTTTTACATATTCTATATCGCCTCGCAAATAGGCGCGCAAAAGATTGTCTTCGATGAGTTTCAATTGCTCTAAACTTTTTTGTGTATTTGTTCGATCGTAAACAAATTCCAAGGCTTCAATTTGTTCTTCTAAGGTTTCCAAAGCAAAAAACTCCTTGTCCATATTGTAGGCCATTTGTTGGAAATACAAGTCCAAAAATTGTGGTCTCCCGTCTTCGCTGCCGTATTTTGTTTTTGTTGCTCTGTTGGATGATGTAAATGGATTTCCATTAGAATCAAACTTCATTTCAACTTCGTTCAAGCGCATGTCGTAGGAAACGAAAAGTTGAAAGATATCTGCCTCCAAAACCACAGCTTCGGCGTGTAAAAAGGTGGAGTAGGTGCTATCTGATAATTGAAAAACTCTTGGATCATTGGTATGGTAACTTCCATAAAGATAACTTGGTTTTTTTAAGCCTTTACCTGTAATTTGCCATAAAAGTTGGTTGTTGGTTACTAAATTTTGTGCCTGAACCATCGAAATGAAACAGCAAAAGAATAGGACCAATTTTACTATAAAGCGCATAGTTGTTTAAATACCAAAATGATACCAAAGTTACGAATATTTTTAATTCGCTTTAAAATACTCAAATTTTATCCTTTTATCCTTGATTTCAATCTTTCACTTAAAAAGTGTAAATTTGTGCTTCAATTATACTTTATGAGCACGCAAAACAAATTAATGATTTACTCTTCTTTGGCAGGAAAAAAAGAAGAATTTATTCCGTTAAACAAAAACTTTGTTGGATTATACGTTTGTGGTCCAACGGTTTACAGCAATGTTCATTTAGGTAATTGCCGTACATTTATTTCCTTTGATATGATTTACCGCTATTTGGTTCATTTGGGATTTAAAGTGCGTTATTTGAGAAATATTACGGATGTTGGACACATCACAACTGATATCGACGACGGCGTGGATCGTATTGGCGAACAAGCGAAGTTGGAAATGCTTGAACCAATGGAAATCGTGCAGAAATACACGGTTTATTTCAGAGAAATCATGCAACTTTTCAACGCTTTACCTCCAAGTATTGAACCAACTGCAACGGGACATTTAATTGAGCAAATTGCTTTTATTGAAAAAATAATTGAGAACGGATTCGCTTACGAAGTAAATGGTTCGGTTTATTTTGATGTGGTAAAATACAACGAATCTCACAATTATGGCATTCTTTCTGGAAGAAAAATTGAGGATTTGATTTCTGGAACACGCGATTTAGATGGACAAGATGAAAAACGTAATCCTTTAGATTTTGCTTTGTGGAAAAATGCTGCTCCAGAACATATTATGAAATGGCCTTCTCCTTGGGGAATGGGATTTCCAGGTTGGCATTTGGAATGTTCTGCTATGAGCACCAAATATTTGGGCGAAGAATTTGATATTCACGGAGGTGGAATGGATTTAAAATTTCCGCACCACGAATGTGAAATTGCACAAGGATGTTCCGCAACAGGAAAATCTCCAGTGAAATATTGGATGCACACTAACATGTTGACTTTAAACGGCAAAAAAATGTCTAAGTCAACAGGGAATTTCTTGAACCCTGATCAATTATTTTCTGGTCAAAACTCGATGTTCGATAAAGCTTTCGACCCAATGGTGGTGCGTTTTTTCATGATGCAGGCGCATTATTCGAGCATGTTAGATTTCACTTCTGAAGCTTTGATTGCTTCTGAAAAAGGATTTTACAAATTGATGGAAGCCATAGATAAATTGGATAATTTGACGACTTCAAACGAATCTAGTTTTGATGTGAATACTTTAGTGCAAAGTTTCTACTCGGCAATGAATGACGATTTCAATGCGCCAATTTTGGTTTCAAATTTATTTGAAGCGGTGCGTTACATCAATTTAATTGTGGACGGAAAAGAAAAAATCACTGCTACAGATTTAGCCTTGTTGAAAAAAGAAATTTACGCCTTTACTTTCGATGTTTTGGGATTACAGAACTCAAAAGCCAACAACAACGAAAAGCTGGACAAAGTGATGGACTTGGTACTAGAAATGCGTCAAACTGCTCGTACAGACAAAAACTGGCCACTTTCTGACTTAATTCGCGATCGTTTAACCGATGCTGGAATTACGGTGAAGGATGGGAAAGAAGGTGTGAGTTGGAATTGATTTGATTAGCTGATGTAATGATATGCTAATGTGCTAATTTTGTTGAAAGTTAAAAGATAATTGTATTTAAGTTAAGTTTTATTAGTACATTAAGGAATTGGCATATCAGCTAATTAGCTAATCAAAATTTCATTTCTTAAAAATATTCCCCACCTCTTTACCAATTTTCTGAATGGTTTCCATACCTTTAGAGATTGCTTCAGCGGAAATATCATCGTAGGTCGAAAAAATATTTTCACCCATTTCTTGCGATGGATAAATGTATATTTTGTCGTTAGTTTCGAAGGCTTTTTCTACTTTAGGTAAAAATAAATCTACGCTGATGGAATATGAAACAGAGCCAGATCGTGAACAAGCCATAACTAATAAATCTGTTTTTTCGATTTTGAAGTTTTGTAAGAAAAAGTCATCCAATTCAGGAATGTCTTTGTAAATGATGTCCAAAGATTTTTTACTTTTTTGAATGTAAAGTTTCACTTTCTCATTGGTAAATTCGGTCGCAAAAAAGACCAAATCCAATTTCAATTCTTTACTTAAACGCAAAATACGTTCCAACCAGGAAGCAAAACTGTTTTCCAAATCTGCGAAAGGAGGACAAATGACTACGATGCGTTTTTTCTCTGCAAAAGGTTTATCCAATTGACAGAAGAAAACCGTTTTCGGACAAACATCCAACAAATGATCTCGGTCATCACCCACGACACGCATCAACAAATTCATTTTGGAACTGTCATTTAAAACAACGATGTCAGCTGCCAATTCTTTAGAAGTACGCGCAATTCCGCTAGACAAATTGTGGTCGATGGTTGCGATGGCATTCACCTTTATTTCCCCACTTGAAAAATGTTTGATGATATCATCCATGTGATTTCGAGACGCCCGAATTCGTTTTTCAGCTTCTTGATCATCAGCCAAAACGCTAACCACAGAAATCGGATTGGAAACCGTGTGATCAGTTATGAGAATCGATAAATCCAACAAATTTTCGTTTCCTTTCAATTCGTTTGTTGCTACAAGCAAATGTTGTGAACGTTTTAGAGGCGCATTTAAAAAATCATCAGCCGTTTCAACTAATAATTTTCGACCAGCATTTTCTGTTACGAAGGAAGCAACCATGCAGGTAATCAAAATCAAAATAATTGTACCGTTAACGATCTCTATTGACAAAATATTTTTTTGAAATCCAACCATGATAATTGCCAAAGTCGCAGCAGCGTGAGCTGTACTCAAACCAAAAATCACTTGACGTTCGGTGCTTGTCATTTTGAAAATTAATTGCGTCAACAAAGCTGCAAACCATTTTGAGAAAATCGCGAAAGTTGTTAATACTCCGGCTACAACTAGCGCCCAATAGCCGTGAAATAAGACTTTGATGTCGACCACCATTCCCACTGAAATCAAGAAAAAAGGAATGAATAAAGCATTTCCAATAAATTCAATACGATTCATCAATGCAGAAGAGTGTGGAATCAATTTATTTAAGACCAATCCCGCAACGAAAGCACCGATAATGTGCTCAATTCCGGCCATTTCAGCTAAGAAAGCAGCAAAAAAGATGATGGATAAAACAAAAATGTAGTGGGATGTTTTTTCACTTTCCAATTTGCTGAAAAACCAACGTGCAATTCTCGGAATGAAAATAAACATGATGATGGAGAAAATCGTCAAGGAAGAAATCAATCTTACCCAAAAGTCAAAATCCAATTTTCCACCAACAGAACTTGATATAATAGCTAAAATGATCAATACAGCAGTGTCTGTTAAGATTGTTCCACCAATCGAAATAGCTACAGCTGGACGTTTGGTGATTCCGTATTTACTAACAATTGGATAGGCAACTAAAGTATGTGTGGCAAACATGGAAGATGTCAACAAACTTGCCGTCATGTCCAAATGCAAAATGTAATAACATATTGGAAAACCAAGTGTGATAGGTATGATGAAAGTTAGAAAACCAAAGGTGAAACTTTTAGTGCGATATTTTTTAAATTCGTTCATGTCGAGTTCCAAACCAGCCATAAACATGATGTAAAGTAAACCAATGGTAGCAAATAATTTCATTGCTCCATCGGATTCCATCAATTTTTCTCCAATCAAACCGAAACCTTTTGGCCCGATTACAACTCCAGAAATAATCAAACCAATAATGGCTGGAATCCTTAATTTTCTAAGAACAATTGGTGAAAGAAGTATGATAAATAAAATTAGAGAAAAGATTAAAACGGGATTTTTCAGCGGTAGGTGAAAAGCCTGCGAGACATGTTCAAAAAAATCATCCATTTGAATCGTTTTTTAATTTGATACAAAATTATAACAAAATTCGTGCTAATCTTTGTTTTTATAGGAAATTATTAAATTTTCTTACTTAACTTTGCCTCATGCGTTTTGAACTTACAAAAGATTTTTTAGAAGAACTTCGTTTAGCGATTCAGGCGCAGGATATCACCTGGATAAAACAGCATATTTTTGTACTCCACTTTGCTGATATTGCAGAGATTTTAGATGAGTTGCAAAACGATCAAGCCAAATACATTTATTTCTTGTTGGAAGAAGATGTGCAAGCGGACGTTTTGATGGAATTGGAAGAGGAAGTGCGAGATCGCTTCTTGAAATCACTTTCCTCTAAAGAAATTGCCGAGCAACTTGAAAACTTGGATTCGGATGATGCCGCAGATATCTTAGGTGAACTTACAGACAAAGAAATTCAGGAAGTTATCTCTCAAATGGAGGATGACGACGCCGCCGAAGATATTGTTGATTTATTAAATTACGACGAAGATTCTGCTGGTGGATTGATGCAAAAGGAGTTCATTCAGGCAAAAATTGAATGGCCAGTCGATCGTTGTATCGTTGAATTACGTCGCCAAGCGGAAGATGTAGAACAAGTTTATACGATTTATGTAGTCGATGATTCAAGTCGACTAGTTGGATTTTTATCTTTAAAACGTTTGCTTTTTGCTAAACCTAAGACAAAAATTAGCGATTTATATCAAAGTAAAAATATTATTTCTGTCAAAACAACTGATTCTAGTGAAGAGGTTGCTCGAGTGATGGATAAATACGATTTGGTTTCCATTCCAGTTGTTGATTTCCAAAACAAATTAGTGGGTAGAATTACCATTGATGATGTTGTCGATATTATCAAAGAAGAAGCGGACAAAGATTTCCAATTGGCTTCAGGTATCTCCGAAAAGGTGGAAGCAAATGCCAGTATTTTTAGAATTTCTCGTTCGCGCTTGCCATGGTTGTTGATAGGAATGTTGGGTGGAATTTTGGGTGCACAAGTAATTTCTTCCTTTGAGGGAAATATAACCACTATTCCAGCATTGGCATTTTTTATTCCTCTAATTACTGCGATGGGTGGAAACGTAGGAGTGCAATCTTCAGCAATCGTGGTACAATCATTAGCAAAGGGAAATCAATTGGATAAAATCATCACGAAAGTAGCCAAAGAAGCTTCTGTAGGATTATTTAACGCCATAATTTGTTCCAGTATCATTTTTGGAATTTCTTATATGTTTGAAAATATTAAGTTGGCTTCTGTTGTGAGTATTTCGCTTTTTATCGTCATCATTTTTGCCGCCATAAATGGAACTTTGATTCCATTGGTTTTAAACAAATACAAAATAGATCCAGCCTTGGCTACCGGACCATTCGTTACTACCTTAAATGATGTGATTGGATTATTTATTTATTTTACAATCAGTCTTTTTATTTACAATATTTAAATTTAAGATGCATCAAAAAGACGAATTGGAAACTGTGATTGAAACCGATAAATTTATTGTTGGTAAGAGAAAAGATGGAATTATACATGTTTTTTATAAACAAAATTCGGTCATAGATATTCCCTTTCAAGAAGAATTGATAAAAGCACATCAAGAAATTACAAAAAATACTAAATCTAACTTTATTTTTGAAGCTGACAAGGGGGTTAAAATGACTCGAGCAGCTAGAAATAATGCCACAAAAATTCAGGAAGAAGCTTGTATTGGTGACTCTGTTTTATTCGTTCAAAACCGTTTTTATCAATTAATAGGAGAATTTTTTTCAAAAGTGAATAAGCCTAAAGGGAATTATCGCTTTATGACCAATTTTCAAGAAGGAATAGATTGGTTAAAATTACTTTAAAAGCTTGCCAATTCTTCTTGAACTGGAGTAATTTTTCTACTGATTTCTAGTTTGCCTAATTTGAAATAGAAACCTCCTTGTTTCTTTTTGCTAGCTTTAGCAGTGCGAATATCTAGGTTTGTATTAAAACGAGTATTAATTTCTCTGGTTACAAAAGGAATCGGATTCTTCATTTCATTTACTGCAACAAAAGTCGAGTTTTCATCTATCTGATTTTCTTGTTTTTCGATTTTTGTAAATTGAAATTGCGCTAATTCCACTGAATAATTAACAGGAATAGAATTGATTTTTAAAGGATTCAAATAAGTGTTTAGTATTTCGATTTTTTCTTCACTATTTTTCTTTACTTCTTTATAGATGTTGGTTTTAGGGATGTTGTTTAAGGATGCAACTTGAATATTTTCTGTCACAATATCATCTCCGACAACAACAGTTTTTTCATTTTTTTCATTTTTAGGATTCAATTCTGGTTTTTCTCTTCGAGCTGTAAAGTAATTTTCTTTAACCGAATTTGTAGTTGGAAAGAACAAAAACACCATTATTAAACTCGCGGCCACAGCAACATACTTGGCGTACATCGGAATAACAAAACCTTTTTTCAAGGAAGATTTTTCTGTATATATAACATTTAAATCAGCTACTAGTTTTGTTTTTTCATAAAAAGCAAATTCACTACGTAAATCATTACGTTTTGCTAAAAAGTCATTTAATTCAATTTTTTTTGCTGCTGGTAAAATTTCTTCGACTGAAGCAATCATGAATTGTTCACAGTTGTTTTCTGTGATGTTTTCAGTCACATCGAACATTTTCATGCTGGACAAAAAATCTTGATCAAGAGCTGAATTTAATTCCTCTGAAAGATTAGGTAACTCTTCGTCAACTTTCAAATCTGGATGTTGCTCCAAAAAAAGTTCGAAAGCACGCGTTTCTTCCTCGTTTAGATTTCCTTCTAAAAAGTCTAAATAAAAAGCTTCGTAATTTTCTATGTTTATGATCACATTCATGCGACTAATTCCTTCTGTTTTAAAAATGTTTTTAAACTTTGTCTTGCTCTAAAAATATAAACTTTGACTTGAGATTCACTTAGTGAAGTGATTTCTGCTATTTCGTCATATGCATAACCTTCGTAGTCCCTCAATAATACAACTGTTTTTTGAATTTCAGGTAAGCGATTTAAAGCCCATTCTAAAATGGTTGGCAAATCAAATTCTTGACCCTTTGGCATTGCTAAATGCTTGTCTGCTAAATCAAAATCAGCACTTCTTTTTTCTTTTTTGATCCAATCAATTATTGCGTGGTAGGCAGTAGTGAATAAATAAGATTTTACTTTTTCGTTTGAAACTTCTTCGTGTTTATCCCAAACTTTCATGAACGTTTCTTGTACAATATCTTTCGCAGACATCTCATTTTTAAGATGTTTCAATGCAAAGCGATAAATATTATCGGCGTAAGTATCAACAGCAATATTGTATTCTCTAGCGTTCAAAAAGTACTTTTATACTCGTAAGACTACTAAGTTACAAAAAAGTTACAGCTACACTAAAATTATTTTCAGAAAATTATTCAAGCGAATTATTTTGCCACAGATGCACAGATTTTTTTATTCTATATAATTATTTTATTAAAAATGATTTCACAGATTAATAAAATGCCTAAAGGCATTTATTTGTGCCATTCAAAGCCTAATTTCTTTTGAATTATTCGTGCATCTGTGGCAGATTAAATTAAATCACATTATAAATTATATTTGAGGTTTTAAAATATTCTTAAGGCAACTTCGAGTCTTTGTGGATTGGTGGCAAAAAGCCAAGTGAAAACTCTTCTTATACAGTTCAATGCCTTAAAAATGTGTCTAATTGATTAAAAATCCGTACTTTTGTGCTTTAATTCTTAGATATGTCTCATAAAGCTGGTTTTGTAAATATTGTTGGTAGTCCAAATGTTGGAAAATCAACCTTGATGAACCGCATGATTGGTGAAAAACTTTCAATCGTAACTTCAAAAGCGCAAACGACTCGTCATCGTATTCACGGAATTGTAAATGCAGACGATTATCAAATTGTTTTTTCTGATACTCCAGGAGTAGTTAACGCCTCGTACAAGTTGCACGAAGCAATGATGACTTATGTGGATTCTTCTATCAAAGATGCTGATATTTTGCTTTTCATTACAGATATTTACGAAAGTGAAATGAATCACAAGGAAACCTTGGCTCGTATTCAGAAGTTGCAAATTCCTGTGTTGGTGATTATTAATAAAATTGACTTAGGTACCCAAGAACAAGCTGAAAAAAGAATCGCTTTTTGGAAAGATAAATTACCAAACTCAGAGATTTTCCCAATTTCAGCCTTACACGGTTTTAACCACGATATTGTTTGGAATAGAATTTTGGAGTTGTTGCCAGAAAGTCCAGCATATTTTGATAAAGAAGATTTATCAGACAGACCAATGCGTTTCTTTATTTCTGAAATGATTCGTGAAAAAATATTTTTATTCTGTGACAAAGAAGTTCCGTATTCTTGTCAAGTTGAAGTCGAAGAATATTTGGAAGAAGAAACAATTATTAAAATTAGAGCAAATATCATCGTAGAACGTGATTCTCAAAAAGGTATCATCATTGGAAAAGGTGGAGATATGTTGAAGAAAATTGGTCGTGAAGCAAGAAAAGATATTGAAAAATTTGTGCAGCAAAAAGTCTTTTTAGAAACTTTCGTTAAAGTGGATAAAGACTGGAGATTGAGCGAATTGAAATTGAAGAAATACGGATATTAATTTTAGTTATGAGTTATGAGTTAGAAGTTATGAGTTGTTTTACTCACTAAACTACTAACTACTAATTACTAACTACCAACTTTAAAAAAGTGAGTAATATAATAGCAATAGTAGGTAGACCAAATGTTGGGAAATCAACTTTATTTAATCGTTTGACAGAGTCAAGAAACGCGATTGTAAAAGAAGTAAGTGGCGTAACCCGCGATAGAATTTACGGAAGAGGTGAATGGAATGGTGTTCAGTTTTCTGTAATTGATACGGGTGGATACATTCACGGTTCTGAAGATATTTTTGAAGGTGAAATTCGCAAGCAAGTAGAATTGGCAATTGCAGAAGCAGATGTGATTGTTTTTATGGTGGATGTTACAACAGGAATTGTTGATTTAGACGAAACCGTTGCAGCCATGTTGCGTAAATCAAAAAAGAAAGTTTTCATTTGTGCCAACAAAGTGGATAGCGCTGATCGTTTTGGATTATCAGCAGAATTTTGGTCCTTTGGATTAGGTGATGTATTTGATCTTTCAGCTACAAATGGCGGAGGAACTGGAGATTTGTTGGATGAGGTTGTAAAAGTTTTTGACAAAGAAGTTAACCTTGATGCTGAAGATGATTTACCTCGTATTTCAGTTGTTGGAAAACCAAATGTTGGAAAATCTTCCTTAATTAACGCGCTAACAGGTGAAAACAGAAATATTGTAACCGATGTTTCAGGAACAACAAGAGATGCGGTCAATACGCGCTACAAAGCCTTTGGATTTGATTTCTTGTTGATTGATACCGCTGGAATTCGTAAAAAAGCCAAAGTAACTGAAGATATTGAATACTATTCCGTTTTGCGTTCGGTTAGAACGATTGAAAGTTCGGATGTGTGTATCTTTATGATTGATGCAACAGAAGGTTTGCAAAAACAGGATTTGCACATCTATTACATGATTGAAAAAAACAATAAAGGCGTTGTTGTTTTAGTCAATAAATGGGATTTGGTTGAAAAAGATCACAAAACCATGATGGAATACGAAGAGAAGTTAAGAGAAGAATTGGCTCCTTACAACGATGTTCCGATTTTGTTTACTTCTACAATTACCAAACAACGTTTGCATAAAGCTTTAGAAACGGCAATGGAAGTGTATGAAAATCGTATCAAAAAAATTCCAACTTCTGAGTTGAATGAATTGATGCAACCGATTTTAGATGCTTTTCCACCACCAGCATTAAAAGGTAAAGTGGTAAAAATCAAATATGTTACGCAGTTGCCAACTCACGCACCAGCATTTGCTTTTTTCTGTAATTTGCCTCAATATGTTCCAGAAAGTTACAAGCGATTTTTAGAGAATAAAATTCGTGCAAATTACAATTTTACTGGTATTCCGATTAGAATATTTTTAAGAAAGAAATAGTCTTTTTACTGATTAAAATCATTTTTTATGTTTTTTATTGGGTGTAACTTGTACCCAAATTAAAATCATTAATTATGAGAACTTTTTTTGGAATTTCTATTTTGTTGTTTGTAATTGTTGCATGTAAAAAAGAACCAGGTAAATTAAAATACAAAGCAAAGTTTAATACCGATTATGTAATTCTGAAAACGGGTGAAGAAGATACTTTATTTACCATTTTTGGCGATTATGTGGGGAGCATAACACCTTACCATTTTTCTTGTAAGATGAGTATGTTGATGTTTCAGGATTACTACAGCGATCAAGATCCTAACTGTCATATGATTTCATATGTTGATGGTCATGATAATGATCCAAATTATGAAATTGCTGCCTACGCCGATTTTTCTGGCAATAAAGAAGTGGAATTTGATCCAATTTTATACAGTACAGATATGAGAGATGGGCTTTTTGAGCAAAAAGAAATTGATTTTCGATTTTTGACATTTAGCCCTATTTATTTTAAACATGAATTTGAACTTCCTATTGAGTATTTGAATTATATAAATAACCCTAATTTTTATCTAAAAGATTGTGATTTTCAATATGATTCTGTTTTGAACAAGATTATTGTGAAAACGCAGAAAGATTTTTCTTATGCCGCAATCCATGGTAATGCAAACGCAATGCCAACTGGTTGGACACTAGTTTTAGGAAATACAGATTCAAGTTACATTCATAATTATTCGGGAATTGACTTACCTGAATCATTAAGGTTTCCATTTTGGAATCAATCTTGGATGAACGTTATTCGTAGTCATAAGTATCAAAATGTTAAGATCATAATGCCAGACAGGGGAGAAAGTAGTACAATGTATTCAACGATATCGTTCTATAATCAAAATTTGATCCAGATTTATGCTGGAAATGACAATATTCCTTATACGTTAGATGACATATTTGTTTATGCACCGCATTTTTGGAATAGGGTTGCGGTCAAATTGGAGATGAAATAAATATTTGATGTTCTTAATTATTTAATCTCTGAAAAATCCTTCACACAGATTTCCCAATTAGCTTTTGTTCCTTCTCGAACGAGTTGAATTGTTTGGTAACCAGCACTTTTTGCCGCTTCTAATTCTTCTCTGATGTCAGAAAGGAACAAGATTTCATTGGGTTTACAATCCACTTTTGCAGCGATTGTTTTGTAGGTTTCGACTTCTCTTTTGCCACCAGTTTTTGTATCAAAATAATCTGAAAAATAAGGACAAAGATCACCTTCGACGCTATATCCAAAAATTAATTTTTGAGCGGCAACCGATCCCGAGGAAAAAACGCCTAATTTGATTTGTTGTTCTTTCCATTTGTGTAAGGCTGGAGCAACATCCTGATATACATGACCTTTTATTTCACCAGAAGTGTAGCCGTCTTTCCACAAAATACCTTGAAGTGTTTTGAGCGGAGTGATTTTTTTGTCATCCAAACTCCATTCAAGTAATTTGGCTAAAATTTCATCCGTTTGTTTGATATCTTCACCTTCCAAACCAGCAAGTTCAATAGTTTGTTCAAAGGCTTCAAAAACATCAGGATTTAACTTTAAATCACGTAATTTCTCGATGTTATTTCTGAAGTAAGGGAACAAAACCTCGTAAACAAAAGATACAGAAGTTGTTGTTCCCTCAATGTCAGTTAAAATGTATTTGATGTTTTGAAGCATCTTAGATTTTTTCGAATGTTAAATAATCAATAGTACCATCACCACTAACATCTTCTAATTTTAATGTATTGTCTGTTTTTTCAATAACATGCCAATCATCGGATAAATCAATTAATTCTGATGGATTAGAAAAATTGATATTTAGTTTAGTGTGGTCATCATCTTTTTCGGTTGACCAAGTTCCAGAAAAATTTGTTGAAGAATGTGTGGCGCTAACCGTTCCGTCATTCTTAAAAGTAAAAATATCTCCAGTATAATCAACTGTATGGTTTTCTATATCTTCCTGAAATAATGTAATTTTCCATGATCCATCTTCTAACATGTTTTCAACTTTGTTAGGACTGTCTTTTTTGCAGGAAGCTAAGGCAATAACAAGTACTCCTGCACCTAAAATTGATTTTTTCATTTTTTTTAATTTATTGTAAATTTCAAATACTTCTTTTCAATTTCCGTGCCAGTGTAGTGCGGTGTCCAACCTGTCATGTCGATGAAAATTCGAATTGCTTTTACAAAAGGGTTTTTCTCACCTGCATCAAACCAATGTTTTGTTCCTTCAGGTACAGAAATTAAATCTCCCTTTTGGCATAATAAATTAAATACAGGTTCTGATTCCAAGTTAAACCAGAATAATCCTTGACCATCAACAAAAAAACGTATCTCATCCTCAGAATGCGTATGTTCTGCTAGGAATTTTGCTCTAATCGCTTCGTAATTTTCAGTCAAATTATTGATAGAAATAACATCAGCTGTTTGATAACCCCCATTTTCCATAAAAGGTTTCAAATCTTTTTCATAAGCATTGAGAATTTCTTCTTGTGATGCTGTATCGTCAAAAATTACATCACAAGTCCATTGATCAAAGAAAATTCCTCGGTCATTAAAAAATTTTCTGATTTCTTTACTATCAGTAATTGTAATGTTTTGGTCTGGAATAGATAAAATTGCCATAAAAATAAATTTCAGGACAAAGTTACAAAATATCTATTTCTTTGGACAGGTATTCAATCCGAAAAGTACGTAAAGTGGACAAAAACTAATAACACTTGTTAGCAAAAATATTCCAGCTAGTACAATTCCAACAATTGCTAATGTCCCTTCTAAAACTCCCGTGATTACTAAGATACCAATAAGTGCAGCAATAATTACTCTGATTAATTTATCAGTAGTTCCCATGTTTTTTTTCATAATCCTTATTTTTTATTAAAAGTAAAGATAATAAAAAGAATAAAAGGTGACTAAAGTTACTTTTCATTTGTTTTTCCAAAATAAAAAACTATATTTGACTAAACACTAATTTTATGAAAATTCTATTTTTACTATTAATATGCTTGATTTCAAGTTATTCATATACGCAACAACTCAATACTGGGATTATTTCAGATAATTTTGTGAGTTCAAATATTGCCACTTATAATCCTTCAAGTATAGTTGATTCCAAAACAAAATATGCTTTTACATCAAATTCATGCTTTAACAGTACAAGTAATTTTTTCGCTAAAAATTATCTCATTTATAGTTCATTTACTGGTGGTTTCATAGATGGTACAAAAGGAAAATTTATTGAACATAAAAAAGCAGGTTATAGAAATTCGGATTTTACCTTAGATCTTTTAAATTTCAAATTTGAAATAAATCATGAAAATGCTTTAGCTTATGCTTTTCGAATTCGAAATTTTTCAAGTAAAATAGGTTTGCCTTCAATTTGGGCAGAAAAATCAGTAATGAATTATGTGGGAGGAAGTTTAAATACGCCAGAAAGTATGGCTGGATTTTCTTTTAATGAATTCACTTTTACTGAACATGTCTTTACCTATGCAAGAACGATTTTTGACAGAAAGGAATCCTTATTAAAAGCGGGGCTTTCATTTAAATTACTCAATGGACTCAACGGAGACTATTTTTATGTTAATTCCGGAGATATTACATTCACTTCACAAAATGATGGTTTAGCTCAAATGACAAATTTAGATGCAGATTTTGGAAGAAATTACGATAACGGACAGTTCTTGTATAGAAATCGAGGATTTGGTTTTGATTTGGGTGCAACATACGAAATTCGTCCAGATTATGAAAAACAATATTATGCGATGGATGGAAAATCAAAAAATGTCCGTTACGATATTAATAAGTATAAATGGAAGTTTGCAGCTTCGATTACAGATATTGGTTCGATAAAATTTATTAAGGATAGTTTGACCTACAATTTTTCAAATCCAAGTGTGCTTACTAATGGCTCTAGTTTTTATAAAAACGAATTTGCTGTTTCTAGTCCATTCGGAAATGTTCAAAATGTTTTACAAAGTTCAGGGGTAAAATCTGCGACGGATAATTTTGAATACAGAATGAATTTGCCAACAACATTGCATGTAAGCGCTGATTATTTTTTCAGAAAAAACATGTATGTGAGTTACAATGCTTCTATTCCTTTGAGTTTACCAAATGATAAAACTAAAGTGAAATACATTTTTATTCAAACCATTACTCCAAGAATTGAGAAAACTAATTATTCTTTTATGCTACCATTGTCTTTTCAAGGAAATGGCAAGTTTTATGTTGGTATAGCAGGAAGAATGAATATCAATAAAATTACTGTTTTTGCGGGTTCAAATAATGTAGCATTTTTATTTGGACAAAAATCTTCCCTAACACGGAATATTTTTGTTGGAGTTAGTTTAAACATGCTTCATAAAATGCCATCCGATATTGATATGGACAGAATTTCTGATGAAAAAGATGTTTGTATAGATGATTATGGTTTGATTGAGTTTCAAGGTTGTCCTGACACAGATGGTGATGAAATTCCCGACAAGGAAGATTTTTGTATCTACGATAAAGGTCCAGCGAATACACACGGTTGTCCAGATTCAGATGGTGATGGAATTATTGACATGAATGATATGTGTCCTAATGTGCCTGGTTTAGGTGTGCATTACGGATGTCCTGATAGAGACTTTGATGGCGTGATTGATATGGTGGATCAATGTCCTGATGTGCCTGGAATCGAGTTGAATAATGGCTGTCCATTTGAAAATCCAGGTTGTTGTATGGATAATGATGGCGATGGTGTTTCCAATAATGCTGATAAATGTCCAGATCACGCTGGTTCAGTTTACAACAATGGCTGTCCAATTGATTCCTTGAATATTAATAAAATCAATTTGAAAGATCAAAAAACAAAATACGATCCGAATAATACTGGTGAACAAATTAAGATTTTGAAAAACAACGATACGATTCGCAATTTCATCACAACAAAAGAAGAATTGCGTAAATTATTTGCTTCACAAAATATTGTGAAAGAACATGTTGTACATTTCAATGTGGATCAGGCAACCTTGACAGAAGATGAAATACGTATGTTTGACCAATTTTTCATTCAAATAGCTAATAATCCTCAACTTTCACTCATGGTAGTTGGAAATACGGATAAAGATGGAAGTTTGGATTATAATTTAATTCTGTCTAAAAAACGAGCAGAAACCGTTAAGCGTAAGTTGATTGAATATGGATTTCCTGCAGATAAAATTGTATTGTATTATTTTGGAGAAGAAAAATCCTTACACAAAGGAAGTTATACGGCAGAACAAAAAAGACAGGATAGACGTGTTGAAATAAAAGTGATTCAAGGAAATTAATTCATAATTACTGCTTATTTTTGTTGCAAACAAATAAGAATGATTGATTTTCGAAGTGATACCGTAACAAAACCAACACAAGGAATGTTGGATGCCATGTTTTCTGCTGAAGTAGGAGATGATGTTTTTAATGAAGATCCGACGATAAATTTGTTGCAAGAAAAGGCGGCCCAAATGTTTGGAATGGAAGCGTCACTTTTTTGCTCTTCTGGAACGCAAACCAATCAGATTGCGATTAATGTTCATGTGCAACCTGGAGGCGAAGTTATTTGTCATCAAGACAGCCATGTCTTCAAATACGAAGGCGGAGGAATTGCTAAAAATTCGGGTGCTTCAGTTCGCTTATTACAAGGAGATCGAGGAAGAATTACAGCAGATCAAATCGCTGAATGGATTAATCCAGATGATGTACATTATCCTGTGACACAATTGGTGAGCATAGAAGATACTTCAAATCGCGGTGGTGGTGCCATTTATGATTTTGAGGAAATCAAGCGCATCAAAAAACTATGCGAACAACACAATTTACCTTTACATTTAGATGGAGCACGATTATTTAATTCTTTGGTTGAAACAGGAATTGATTACAAAGAATACGCTTCACAATTCGACTCGATTTCGATTTGTTTGTCGAAAGGTTTAGGTACTCCAGTTGGTTCTTTGTTACTCGGAAAAGCAGATTTTATCAAAAAGGCTCGTCGTGTTAGAAAAGTTATGGGTGGCGGAATGCGTCAAGCAGGTTTTTTAGCCGCAGCTGGAATATACGCTTTGGATAATAATATTTCACGCTTAAAAATCGACCACGACCACGCAAAAATGCTCGAAAAAGTATTAGTGGATTTGCCTTGGGTAAAAGAAATGATTCCAGTGGAAACAAACATCGTGGTACCAATTATTCACGACCATTCGAAAAGAGACGTAATCATTCAACAATTATTGGAAAAAGGTATAAAATGCATGGCTTTTGGTCCAGGAATGATTCGTTTTGTGACGCATTTGGATATTAGTCGGGAGGATATTGAGGAGACAATTGGGATATTGAAGACGGTAAAAATATAAAACACATAGGCACATAGTTTTTAAAATATTTGCAATTATGGAATATGTCATCCCTAATGATATTGAAAAAAAAATATACCAACTTTTCTCCAACGAGAAAGAAAGAAAAGAAGTTGAAAACAAAATAAAGTCCCTTTATAGTAAAAATTGGGGAGTTGGATTTGATCAACTAACAAGGAGTATAATATTTCTTTCAGATGGTAAATTAGAAGAGTTTAAAAACATTATAAAAGAGATGGAGCCCAGGGATTTAATTTTGGATGCAGAACGTAAAGCGGGAAATCCCAAACATTATTTTTGTATTCCTTTTGATAAAATTGATAAATTAATCAAGACTTAATTATTTTGTTGAATTCCCCCTTCGGAGGGGGATAAAGGGGGAGGAATTTCGGGGTGCTTTTTAAAGAAAATTTACCGTTTAGAAGCTTTGAAAACTTAAGTCATTATTTTATGAAAAAATTATTTTTATTATTGATTCTATTTGTTGTGTCTTGTTCTGAGTCACCAGAAAAAGATATCTTAAAAGCTGATAAAAACATTGAAAAAAAATTATTTTCAAAAGCAATTCAAGATTTAAATAATGCAATCAAAGTCGACAATAAAAACATTTCAGCTTTAATGAAACGTGGTTATTGTAAATCAATATTAGGTGATAATAATGGAGCAGTCAAGGACTATAAATCTGTCGTTAAAATTGATTCCAAAATTACTTTGGCATATTACAATCTAGCCTTAAATAAAATTGAATTAAAAAAATATTCGAGCGCATTGATTGATATTAATAACGCCATTTCAAATAAAGGAGGTGAATTTATTTCAATAGATAAAGTGGAAAATGATTTCGCTTCAAATAGTTGGGAATATGATGTTAAAATTGTAGAATTGAGAAAATTGAGAGGTGAGATTTTTTTTGAATTGAAAAAATTTAAAGAATCCTATATGGACTACAATTTTTGTATAAACCAAGGATTTGACTTATCAGAATCCTATTATTGGAGTGGAGTAAATTTATTAAACTTAGGACATAAAAAGGAAGCTTGTTTGGATTTAATTAAATCAAAAGAATTAGGGGACATTTATGCTGATGAAGTTTTAAATAATTACTGTAAATAGAATTTTGATCAATTTTTTAAGCTTTTATGAGCCTTAACATCTTATCGTCAATGCTATTCTTAAATGCCTTATATGGTTCATTTTTTACTTTCTAAATTGAAATTATGCAAACTCCAATCATAAACGACGACTTCCAAATGGAAAAATACCCAGGTAAAGGTGGCTGGACTTATGTTATTATTCCAGGGTTTGAGGTAAAGCAAAAGAAAAACTTTGGCATGGTGAAAGTCAAAGGTACAGTTGATGGTTATTCGTTTAAAGCTTACAACTTATTTCCGACCAAAGATGGGAATTACTTTTTTCCAATAAAAGCTGAAATACGCAAAAAAATATTTAAACAAGAGGGAGATTGGGTGAAAGTTGTTTTGGAAGAAGACATGGATCCATTGATAATTCCTGAAGAATTGACTTTTTGTTTGGCTGATGACCCCAGTGCTCATCAAACATTTTTTTCGTTCAAAGAAAGTGAACAAAAATTATGGGTCGATTGGATTTTTTCTGCCAAAAGAGAAGAAACGAAAGTGAAGCGTATCACAGAAGCAATGATTAAATTGTCTAAAGGTCAGCGCTTCTACGATAAGGAGATTTGAGTTTTTTAAATTCAAATATCTTTCAGGAAATTAAGTTTTTGACGAATTTCTTCAATGTTTGTTTTGGAAATGGTGCAACTGATAATTTTTTCTTCAGAAGGAAAATCATCTACTAATTTTTCACCAAGAGGAGTGTAAATCATCGAATCACCAGAATAAGTTAAGTCGTGGCCGTCTGTTCCAATTCTATTTAATCCAGCGACAAAACATTGGTTTTCAATTGCACGAGCAAGAAGTAGCGCTTTCCAATGTGGAGCTCTTCGTTCAGGCCAATTGGCAACGTACAAACACAGATCGTAATCGCTTACGTTCTGCTCATTTAACTTATTTCGACTAATTTCAGGAAAACGTAAATCAAAACAAATTTGTAAATTGATGTTCCAATCTTTGTAGGAAACGATTACCTGTTTTTCACCAGCAGTAAAACTTTCATCTTCTTTGGCTAAGGTAAATAGTTTACGTTTGTTGTAAAAAACGGTTTCTCCATTCGGGTAAACAAAAACTCCACGGTTATAGAAGTTTCCATCTTCCTCGGCAATAAATGAGGTGTAAAAGGCTGCATTTTTTTCCTTTGCCTTTTCTTTCAACCAATTTAATGCCATTGAATTTTCATTTTTTTCAGCTAAAACCTGCACATTCATAGAAAATCCCGTGTGAAACATTTCCGGAAGCAAAATCAAATCTGTTGCAGAAACTTGTTTAAGAAGAGTTTCAAAATACGCTAAATTTTGGACTTTATCTTCCCAATATTGGTGGCATTGAAGCAAAGTAATTTTTAAATCTTGCATAATTTTTCTGCAGCTTGAATTAAGGTTTGATCATCTTTGGCAAAACAAAAACGAATTATTTTATTGTCAATTTTATCTTGGTAGAAAACCGACATTGGTATTGCAGCAACACCATATTCTTTAACCATGCGTTCACAAAATTCGACATCGTTTTCTTGAGAAATTTCAGAATAATCTGCTGCTAAAAAATATGTTCCTTCGGAAGGTAATAATTTGAATCTTGAATTTTTGATTAATTCAATAAATTGATCGCGTTTGCTTTGGTAAAATGCACCTAATTTTTCAACTTCTGCCACTTTTAGATAAGCATTTAAACTATGTTGCGCAACAGAATTCACACAAAAAACCAAGTATTGATGTACTTTTTTAATTTCGTTCAATATATATTCAGGAGCGACGATATAGCCTATTTTCCAACCCGTAATGTGAAAGGTTTTACCAAATGATGAAACTACAATACTGCGATTTATCAATTCTGGAATTGTATTGATGGAAATGTGTTTTTGTTCAAAGGTAATGTATTCATATACTTCGTCAGAAAGCAAAAAAACATGTTCGTGTTTCAGTAAAATATTTTTCAAAGCAAGAATATCCTCTTGCGTAAAGACTTTTCCAGACGGATTATGCGGATTGTTTACCAACAACATTTTTGTTTTGGACGTGATGGCTTTTTCGACTTTATTCCAATCTACTGTGAAATCTGCCTCCATAGCAATATGAACACATTTTCCGCCTACTAAATCTACAGCTGGAGCGTAACAATCGTATGCAGGATCGATGATAATCACTTCATCTCCAGCAAAAACCAAAGCTTGAATTGCTGTAAAAATCGCCTGAGTAGCACCAGCAGTTACTAAAATCTCATTGGTTGAAACTGTTCTCTGATATGATTTTTGAGTCAAAAGTTTCAATTCTTCCAGCAAAACAGGCAAACCAGCCATGGGTGCATATTGATGTACATTTTGATTTGCATTTTGTGCTAAAATCGTGGTTAAACGGTCATCAACTGGGAAATTAGGAAATCCTTGAGCTAAATTGATAGCACTATAATCCATTGCCATTTTTGACATGGTCGTGAAAATCGTTGTTCCAATGTGTGGAAGTTTGGATTGCATACTTTTTATTTTGAAAACAAAAGTACAAAAATGGAATTAAAGTTTTGCAGTCTTCAGAATTAACTTAGCAGGATTTATTAGTAAAATGTTTCTTTTGAAATTGTAAATGCTGTCGGAAAAATCCTTAATTTTGACGTCTTAGAACGAGGTAAAAGTAACACATTGTTAATGCTGATTTGAAATCAGGCTTTTATTTAAATCGCATAGAAAACAAAACAAACAAGATTCTGAAAGAATGATTGAAACAAAATTAAGCGTAAATATCAACAAAATTGCTACAATTAGAAACTCACGTGGAGGAAATACTCCCAATGTTGTTCAGGTAGCAAAAGATTGTGAACGTTTTGGTGCTCAAGGAATTACTGTTCACCCAAGACCAGATGAAAGACACATTACTCAGCAAGATGTTTACGATTTAAAAAAGGTTGTTTCAACAGAATTTAACATTGAAGGTTACCCAGATAAACGTTATTTAGATTTGGTGAAAGAAGTTTTACCGCATCAAGCAACTTTGGTACCTGATCCACCTCATGTATTAACATCTAATGCAGGTTGGGATACTGAAGCTAATTTGGATTTTTTAAAGCTTATTATTGCTGATTTAAAAAGTTCAGGAATTAGAACTTCTATTTTTGTGGATACCAATCTGAAAAACATTGAATTTGCAGCAAAAACTGGTGTGGACAGAATAGAACTTTACACCGGGCCTTATGCAGAAGAATTTGCAGAAAATCCAAAAGAAGCCATTAAATCCTATGTTGAAGCCGCTGAATTAGCGCACTCATTGGGTTTAGGTATCAATGCTGGTCATGATTTAAGTTTAGAAAACTTACGTTTTTTTAAACAAAAATTACCAATGTTAGCTGAAGTTTCAATTGGCCACGCCTTAATTTCTGATGCTTTATATTTTGGTTTAGATAATACCATTCAACAGTATCTTTGGATGTTGAGAGCATAAAAAAAGCCTCACAAAACGTGAAGCTTAATTTTTAGTATTTTAATTCTATTTAGTAGATTTCTACGTAATTATTAAGTCCTTTATAAGTCGCAGTAATTGTCCCTCCAACTGTTGCAAAGTTTCCAGTTGTAGTTTCCTTAGACCTGGAAATTGTTACTTTAGTATTTCCGTCAGGCAAATTAATTAAACTTGAAGCTAACATTTTTACGTAATCTCTTCCAATCGTTGTTTCAGAGAAAGATTGAGATAGTGAGTTGTCTGGAACATTAATTAAACTTAAACTTACCTTTTCACCACTTGCAATTGTATTACCAAACCAATACCAATAGCCTGTTATGTTTTTGTTTAAATACATTTCATCATCATTTGTAATAGGATTTGCCTTATTGATTGTGTTCGCATATTCTTTTCCTTCAGAATTAGTAAAAATCAAAGAAGCCGTAGCTAAATAACCATCAACTGTGCTAGAATAGGTCGTTCCATTTTTTGTCATTGTAGAGCCATTCATAGTAACTTTACTACCACCAGTTAATTCTAAATTTTTTCCATTCATTTTATCTTCGAAAAACTTAGCAGAAACTGTAGTTTGATCCGTTTCTTCATCATAAACCATCGAGTAGGATTGATAAATTGTATTTTGATCGATTTCGGAAGAATCTTTCTTACAGGCACTGGCAAGTAAGATAATTGCCGAAATAAATAATATTTTTTTCATGATTAAGCTTATTTTTGATTTTCAAATATAAAAAAAATATGAACAGTAAAGTAAAAAAGAATAAACAATAGAAACGTCATGTATTATTTTTTTTAACTTTGCTACTATAAACGTATGTCAAAAGAAAAGAAAATAGCAGTTATTGGTGGTGGTAGTTGGGCTACAGCATTAGTTAAAATATTGTCTAACAATGTTTCATCTGTCAATTGGTGGATGAGAAGTAACGAGGCTGTTGCACATATTTTGAAATTTCGTCACAATCCAAAATACTTGCAGTCTGTTGAATTTGACTTAAATAAAATCAACATTTCTACTAATTTGCAAGAAATGATTGAGCCTGCAGATATCATTATTATTGCAACTCCATCCGCTTTTTTGAATGATTTGTTTAAAAATGTTCCTCAAAAATGGTTTGAAGGAAAAGCTGTTTTTTCAGCTGTAAAGGGTATCATACCTGAATACAATGCCATTCCTGCGCGTTTTATCCATAAAACAATGGGAGTTCCTTACAGTAAAATTGGAATTATTTGTGGTCCTTGTCACGCTGAAGAAGTTGCTTTAGAGCGTCTTTCGTATCTAACTATTGCTTGTCAAGATGATCGAATAGCTCAAAACATGGCTGACACGCTTGCTTGTCGTTATATTAAAACTACAACCTCAGACGATTTATTTGGAACTGAACTTTCTGCTGTATTGAAAAATGTATATGCGATTGCTTCAGGAATTTGTGCAGGTTTAGGTTATGGAGATAACTTTCAGTCTGTTTTAATTGCGAATGCTATTCAAGAAATTGAAAACTTCATAGATGAGGTGAGTCCAATTCACCGAGATGTGAAATCCAGTGCATATTTAGGAGATTTATTGGTTACGGCTTATTCTAAATTCTCTCGAAATAGAACTTTTGGAAACATGATTGGTAAAGGTTATTCTGTTAAAACTGCCCAACTCGAAATGGACATGATTGCGGAAGGATATTATGCTGTGAAATGTGTGATGGAAATCAATAAAAAATTCCAAGTTGAAATTCCAATCGTAGAAGCTGTTTACAATATTCTTTACGAACGTATTTCTCCAGTTATTGAGATGCGCATCTTGACAGATAAACTTGTTTAGTTAGTGTTTTTGATACTGGCGTTAATATGCTAGTAGACTAATTGGTGACCATTTCAATCGAGATGAGAAAAAAATATTAAAGTTTCATGACAATATAGCCAAAATGCAAAAACGTATTAATGAATTTAAATTATCATTACGTCAAGAAAATCAATCTGCGGAGAAATCAGCTTAAATCTGCGGGAACCTATTTAGCTAACAAACCCAATTTCCCTCTAACTCTTTGTAAAACGCCATTCGCTACTACAGCAGCTTTTTCAGCACCTACTTTCAAAACTTCATCAATTTTCGAAACATCATTCATGTAGTACGTAAACATCTTACGTTCTGCTTCGAAGCGTTCTAAAAGTAATTCTAGAAGAGCTAATTTTGCATGTCCAAAACCAAATCCACCTGCTAAATATTTTTCTCGTATGGCTTGATTTTGTTCCTCTGAGGCAATCAATTTGTATAAATTATAAACATTACATGCATCTGGATCTTTTGGTTCTTCTAATGGAGTACTTGCCGTTTCAATGCTCATTACTTGTTTTTTCAAATCTTTTTCAGATGCAAAAATATCAATGAAATTTCCACGAGATTTGCTCATTTTTTCACCGTCTGTTCCAGGTACTAATTTGGTGTTTTCTTGAACCAAATCTTTTGGTAAAACAAAAGTTTCACCCATTTTAGCATGAAAGCGTGAAGCAACATCGCGAGTAATTTCCAAATGCTGCAACTGATCTTTTCCAACTGGAACCAATTCTGCATCGTAAATCAAAATATCAGCTGCCATTAAAATTGGATAGGAAAACAAACCTGCGTTTACATCTTCTAAACGATCAGCTTTATCCTTAAAACTATGGGCTAAAGTCAAACGATTAAAAGGGAAAAAGCACATCAAATGCCAAGCTAATTCAGTTACTTGTGGCACGTCACTTTGGCGGTAAAAAACGGTTTTTTCTGGATTTAAACCAAAAGCCAACCAAGTTGCAGCTGTAGCGTAAGTATTATTTCTTAAGGTTTCAGCATCTTTTATTTGCGTTAATGAATGTAAATCAGCAATAAATAAAAAGGATTCATTTTTTGCGTCATTTGCCAATTCCATTGCTGGCATAATTGCGCCTAAAATATTTCCTAAATGAGGTGTTCCTGTACTTTGAATTCCTGTTAAAATGCGTGCCATTTGAATTTTTTTACGAAATTAAACAAAAGCAAGCAATTAATTCTTAATCTTCTTGTTCTAAATTAAATTTTTAATTATTTTTGATTAAAAATTTAACCATGAAAAAATCTATTCTACTGTATTCGCTTTTAAGTGTCATCTTAATTTCTTGTTTTGGCCATGTTCCTAAAGGCAAGGAAAAAAAAGACTTATTTGGTAAATGGGAAGGGAAAACCTTTGTCAATCCCTACTTCGATCTTAATATTACCTTGGATGACAATTGGCAAAAAAATGACAAAAATTTCAAAACTATTTTTGGTGCTACTTATATTCATGCTGATTATTATTCGCCTGAAGATACAAGTGTAGTGCTTGCAACTTTAAATTTAGAAAGCAAAAAAATAAATCCTTTTGACAAGGGAGCCACGGTTCAGAAAGAGCTTCAAGAAGGTATTGATGCACTAAAGGTTTTATATAACGAGAATGAAATGCTAACTGAAGATTTTCAGACAATCCAAATGGGCAAGCGGAAATATATTTTCAGCAGGGTAATTTTATTAGAAGGTGAAGGAGACTCTACGTATGTTGATGAATATATGTCTGCTGAAAAAGATTATTTCCTTTCCTTAAGCTTAAGTTACAACAGTGCTAAAAATAGACCAATTTGCGATGAGGTATTAAAGCAATTCAAAAAATGATTTCTGTTTTTATGCAAAAGAAATTATAACTTTGAAGGATGAAATCAATTTGCTTAATTGAAGACGAAGAAAGTTTATCAGATTTAATCAAAATGAATCTGGAACTTGAAAATTATCACGTAGAAGCGATTCAGCATGGTACTGAAGCCTTTTTACAAGCTTCGGATATGGATAAGTTCAATTTGGTAATTTTGGATGTAATGTTGCCTGAGGTAAGCGGTTTGACTATTTGTAGAGAGATTCGTAAATATTCCAAAGTTCCGATTTTATTTTTGTCGGCAAAAGGCACCACTCAAGATAGGATAATGGGTTTAAAATTAGGAGCAAATGATTATCTGCCAAAACCATTTGACTTAGAAGAATTACTTTTACGCGTGCAGATATTAATTGATGGCATTGAAAATCAGGGCGAACAAATTAGTCAAATTAAAATTGGTGATTTCGAAATAGACTTCAACACTTTTATTGTCAAAAATATGAAAATTGGTTTTCAGGCAGAGTTGACCAAGAGAGAGATAGAATTGTTGCGCATGTTTTATTTGAAAGATGGGCAGGTCGTTTCTAGAGAAGAAATTTTGGATGCCTTGTGGAAAGATGATCAATATCCTACATCAAGAACAATTGACAACTATATTTTAGCTTTTCGGAAAATTTTTGAGGAAGATGCAAAAAACCCGCAACATTTTCACAGTATACGAGGCGTAGGGTATAAGTTTACAAGTTAATTAAAGCTCTTCGTTGTTTAAAAAAGTAAAATCTAGTCCTGACATTTCTTGAAAGATTTTTCCAGCTTCTCTTAATTCAGAGTCACCTTCGTCTGTAAGCCATTTTACTTTGATATTTTGCTTATCTTCAAGAGCATCTGTTATCATCTGAAAAAGGTTTAAAATACATTTTGAAGATCCTGTATTGAAATAATCTAGTTGCATTTCGATGCTTAATTCTGTATTTGACTTTAAGTACTCCTTTAAGTTCTCAAAAATTGGTGTGAAAAATTGTAGGGGATTATCTGGACAAGAAACTCCTTTCAAAAGCAAAAATTTTGCTTCAAAATCAAATTGTACTAAGGGTGTTTTAGGTGTTGCACTTATCTGCATTTTCACTTTTAATTAATTAAAACATTCAAATTATAAGCAAATAAATCGCTTGCTAGCATATCCATTTTATAGGAAACATTTCTGTTTGAGCGATAGACAATATCAATCAAACCTAAACCAGCATTGCCCTCTTTTGAAATTTCATTCTTTTTAAGGGCTAATTTATAATCTTTTTCTATTAAATTTTGGTCTAAATTAATCAAATGATTTAATTTTTCAATAATAATATCTCTATCGTTTTTCGAAACGACATTTCCAGTGAGTATTTTTAAACTCTTGTCGTTTGTTCCTAAAATAAAATATGGAAAAATAGATTCGTGTTTTTCTTGATGTTTCACGATGTTTTGAAGTATTTCAATACAAATCATTTTAGTTTTTGAAATGATTGATTTATCAAAATTTTCCATTAGCATTTTACTTTCTATCATTTTAATGGTTGACACAATGATATCTAAATTCAATTTACCATAGTAAACAAAAAGATAATTTTCGATTTCCTCTTCTTTATCCAGGTTTTTTAATAATTCCAGCATGTTTAAGTTCTGAATCATAGACTAATTATTAAAATTAAAATGCAACAAATTTGAAAGGAAATTCTAATACTTCCTCCAATATTTCTCCTTCTTCTCTTATATCTTCAATTTCGTGATCATACATCCAAATAATTTGGAGTTTTTTTTGTTTCTCACAAATTTCAATCAATTTCGTAAGCAACAAAATGATGAATTTTTTACTTGGGGTATTCATGTATTCAATCATCAAAGAAATTTCAATTTCCTTTTGAAAGCTATTTTTATTTTGCTCGATCCATTGGAATACATCTGAATAAAACTCTGTCGCTTTTTCGGGGATTGATATTCCTTTGATTGAAAATTTGCCCGTTAAATCAAAATTTACTTCAGGCGTAATATTAGTGGGCTTTATAAATAAATTTGTCATGAGTTAATTATTTTAAATCCGATCACAGTGTAATCATCTAACTGGGAATTTTCACCTATGTATGCATCGATTGTTGTTCCTAAAATTGATTCTTGTACGGAAGCTTCTTTTTCTTTGATTTCGTTCAGCAAAATTATTAATCTGTTTTTTGAAAATCGTTTATATTTTTCACCACCTAACTGATCTTGATATCCATCAGTTGCCATGAAAAAATATTCATCTCCTTTAATTTGTACTTCAGAATTTTCAAATACAAAATCAGGATGCTGAATTTCTCCGATTGTTGTGCGTTGTCCTCTCACGTGAATTTCTTCGCCATTTTGGAAATACAAAATACCTAAGCCAGCTCCTGCAAAAAGTAATTTTTTATTATTTTTATCATAAATACACAATCCCAATTCCATTCCATCTTTAATTACGTTATCCGAAGTGTTTTGGTTTAGAATAGTGAATAAGCGTGAATCTAAAAGTGAAATTATCTCTGCAGGACTCGTCCTTTTTTCAATACTAACAAGTTGCTCTAATAAATTTAAGCCTAACAATGTTAAAAATGCGCCAGGAACACCGTGACCTGTACAATCACCAATTGCTAAATAGCTAAAATCTTTTGTGTCTTTACTCCAATAAAAATCTCCACTTACAATATCTTTAGGACGATAATAGAGTGCAACATTTTGAAAATTTGCACTGAAGTTTTTAATGTCAGGTAAAATTGATGATTGAATATTTTTGGCGTAAATAATACTTGACAAAATATCGTCGTTTTTTAATTTTAACGCATCCTTTAGTTTTAACTGGTTAATTGTTACAGAAATTACGGTACAAGCATCTTTTAAATAGGTTATTTGTTTGTAATTTAATTTTAAGGTTTCCTTAAAACTTACTAAGAGAATACCTAAAAAATTCTTTTGATACATCAAAGGAAGAACGATGTAGGATTTCATATCTGCGTTCAAATATTTGATATCAGAGCTAGATTTATCTTTTACTAGTTCAATATTTTCTACAATGTAAATTTCACCTTCTTTACATTTGGCATAGCAATTTAATTCATGAACAAAGTACTCTTCATTTACAAAAGCATCATTTTCAAGCGCTAAACCTGAAAAAATTTGCTCATAATAATCAGGAAATAACATAGAAAGATGAAGAATGTTGTCAATTTGTTCATTCACAAAATGAAGCGCGTTATAAGTAACATCTGCTATATCTTCAGCATGTAATAATTTTTCTTTTAATTTATTTTGATATTCTAAATCTTTCGCATATTCTTCAAGGATTAAAGACTGACTTTCGATTTTTTTCTCATTTAAAATATGCGTTGTAATATCAGTAATTACTTCAACTTGTTGCTCAACTTCTCCATTTTCATCAATTATAACAGTGTTATTCAATTCAACCCAAATGACATTATTCTTCTTAGTATTGACTTGTAATTCAATTTTATAATTTGTACCATTTACTTGCGTGATTTTTTGTGACAAAGAACTATCATTCTTTAAAAATAAATCTCTTGGTTTTTTTCCAATTATTTGATTGCTATCAATTTCAAATAAATCTAAATATCCTTGATTTACCCACATAACAATTCCATTAGCATCAGAAATGGAAACAGCATTGGTCGTTTTCTCTGCAACAAGTGATAATTGCTTAATTTTTTCTTGTATTCTTTTTTCTTCCGTAATATCAGTGCAAATTCCTGAGTTTTTAACTACTTTTCCTTTGATATTTTGTACAGCATAAGATTTCTCTTTTATCCATCTTATTTCTTTTTCTTTTAAAATACGATATTCTACTTCATATTGACCTTTAGTGTGCAGGTCTTCATGTTTAGTAGTTATTTGTTCCTTATCTTCTTCTAAAATATAGTATTTCCAGTAGTCGTTAGTTTTATAAAACTGCTCTTGTTTGGCTCCTAAAATCTTTTCGCATGATGGACTAATGTAAACTACTCTATTTTCAACTTGATCGTACAACCAGAAAACACTTTCTATTGTTTCATTAATTTGTCTGAAATTATTCTCACTTTCAGTTACTAAAATCTCAGCTTGTTTTCGCTTTTCATTTTCAAGAGTAATTAAAATAATATCTGAAATCGATTTTAGGAAGCGGACATCTTCATCAGACCATGATTTATGATTTATTATAGTTTCACAACTGATAACTAATTTTAATTGACCATTAATGAAAATTGGTAAATCAATCAAAGATTTGATTCCATTTTTCTCGAAATATCCAGTGTTAAACTCTTTTGTAAATTCATTTTCTAAGACATTTTCCACCTTAATAATTCTTCCAGTTTTAAGCGTTTCAAAATAATGAGGATAATCATCTTCTACTAATTCTTCTCCTTCATTAAAAGAATTTGTTCCAGTATTGAAGAGAGATAAAATTTTCAATTTACCTTCATTGTAATCTAATAAACTAAATACATCAACATCAATTGCTTTTGAAGCCTCCTTTAGGATAATTTTAATGAATTCGTTAATTGATTTTGTATTGTCATATTGAAGTTTGTTAATCGTATTTATTGTGCTTTGGCGCAATAATGCTAATTCTTGTTGTTTTTTATTTTCAAACTCTAATTCTTTTAGTGAAGTGATGTCTTGTCCAATCCCAACTATTAATTCTTCATTGAATTTTTTGTCATGCCACTGAATCCATTTATATTTCCCATTTTTGGTGCGAATTAGACGTGTTGTTATCTCTTCTGAATTAAATTTTTCAATAATTTTTTCTTTCTCGTTTTCTAATTCAGTTTTGTCATCAATCGTTTTTTCCCACCAACCATTTCCTAATAATTCAGAAGCCTTGTAACCTAGAATTTCATTTACATTTTCACTGATATAGGTGATTTTTCCTTTCTTATTTGAAGAAATAATAATTGAATTCCCATTATTCAGTATGTAATTTGTGAAAGTTGAATCTTTCTGGTTTTTTCTTAATTTCAGAATGTAGAGAATCAATATGAAACACAAAAACACTGCAAGGCCAAAGGCTATAAAAATCCATTTAAGATTTGTTTCATTTGAACCAATATTTGAATTAGCAGCTTGAGAAAATGCTACAAATGGCAAAAACAAAAGTATGAATATGTGAATTTTAGCGAGCAATTAAGTTTTTTAGAAATCAAACTTACATAAAAAAAATAACAGTTGAAAATTTTTCAAGGTTTAAACTTTTTTTATGTTCAAAAAAAACTATTGAGGGTATTAATTTTGAACTAAAATATCAAGTTCTTTCAATTTTATTCGACTGAAAGTTTAAAATTTAAAATACTTAACTAAATCAATCCTCCCGATAGGGAGGAAGGTTTAGGGAAAACATTTTTGTAGTAAAAAAAATCAAAATTTATATCGCTTATTCAAAAATATTAGTTAATTTCAATCAACAAAGCCTAAAATATGTTAGAAAAAGTACAACTAGAAAAAGTCTTATTTCTCGATATCGAGACAGTTCCTCAAGTCAGTAAATTTGCAGATTGGGACCAAACTTCACAGAAATTATTTGTGATGAAAAACAGAACTCGTTTGAATCAATTGTTAAACGATCCACAATTTAAAGAGAAATCAGAAGCAGAATTAAATGACGAATTATTCAAACAAACAGGTGGAATTCAAGCTGAATTTGGTCAAATCATTTGTATTTCTGTTGGATTTCTAAAAGAAACGCGAACGGGAAAACAATTGCGTTTGAAATCCTTTTTTCACGATGATGAAGAAACCTTACTGAAGCAATTTTGTGCTGTTTTAAATGACCATTTCAATACTCCTTATCACGCTTTATGCGGACACAATGCCAAAGAATTTGATATTCCATACATTTGTAGAAGGTTATTAATCAACGGAATGCCTTTACCAAGCATGCTAGATATTGCAGGAAAAAAACCATGGGAAATCAACCATTTAGACACGATGGAATTATGGAAATTTGGTGATTATAAGGCATATACATCACTTTCCTTGTTGTGTCACATATTTGGAATTCCAACTCCAAAAGACGATATTTCTGGTGCAGATGTTGCACGTGTCTATTACGAAAACGAAAAAGATATTTATGCCTCTGGACTGGAAAGAATAAAAACTTATTGTGAAAAAGATGTTTTAGCTTTGGTGCAATTGTTTTTGCGTATGCGTGGAGACAAATTACTTGCTGAAGATGAAATTCATTACGCTTAAATTTTGAAATATGAAAAAACTCATTCTACTATCTTTATTTGTGACATTAGTTTTAGCTGCTTGCGATGGAACATTTGTTACTAAAAACGTTTTAGATTCTAATTTATATGAATTTTTACATGCAGGAAAAACGAAAAAGATCTTGTTTGAGTTGAAGGAAATTAGAACTATGACGCGCACAAATGGTTTTTTTAAACCAGGGAGAATGCGAAAAGATGTGACGTTTGACTATGCAGTTTATGCTTCTGTTTCAGATGGAACACAATTGGTTGAAATCTATGAATTACCTTGTCAAAAAAACTTCGATTTGGATGATTTTGTGTCAGAAGTACAAGTAAAACGTTCCAAAAAAAGGGACCATTTTGCATTGGCTTATAAAAATGAGACAATTGGAATTTTTCATTCGATGAAAAAAGTGAGTTTTTTAGCAGATTATCCTCTAAATCCAAAAGGTTTTACGCAGGGCGATTTTGCAAAACTGGATTTCAAATTAGTAGAAATGCCACGTATTGCTTTGAAAAAACACATTTCAGGTCAGGAAAAACTAATTATTTCAGATAAGGAACTGCATGATGTTTTAATCCAACTAAAACCTTCCGATGAATTAAATTATGAATTGAGTTTTTCGATTGCCAATAAAGAAATGTTTCAAAACAAAAGTTACCAAGAAGGCATTATCAAGCACTGCAAAAAAGATACTAGGTGGAAGACAAATGCATTAAATTCAATCAAAAACAGAAAAGCAGATTTATCTAACGAACAATATTTAAGTAAACTACATGCCATCGGTGGAATGGAGGAAGTTGTAAAAGAAGATGATTATCAATACACTCTTTTTCTTTCTTCTGGAAATATTGATTATTTTAAAGAACGTGTTTTAGAATCCAAAATTTCCTTGAGTCGTCCAATGAGGGAGAAACTCAATACTGAAATTATTTATCAAATTTCGCATCCGTGTGAAATGAGTTCTTCAGAAATTGATCATTTGGAAGATTATTTCGAATTAGCAGAAAAATTTGGGACGCAGAATCCTTTTGCTCTATTTTTCAAAAACTATGAAAAATCAACTTGTCAAAAATATACAATGCATGATTTAAATAATGAATTGCTATTCCCTAGTCCAATTATTGGCGAATCCGATAAACGTTTGTGGGTGAATTTTGTGGTTAAAAACTTCAAATCCATTCCTGAGCATGATCGCAGTTGGGATTATAAACGTATTGAAGAACACATTACCTGCGAACAAAAAAGGGATTTGTTGTTGAAGTACAAAAAAGACATTGACACTTTTGATGATATGGTTGTGCCGGAATGTAGGTAATTAAATAATTATTGTATCAAAAATCGTTTACTTACTTTTTGAGAATCATTTTCAATTTGAAGAATGTATAATCCTGTGCTCAATTTTTCTTTAGAAAGTTGCACATTATTCATTCCTTTTGAGGGATTTAAAATCTTCTCCATAACTATTCTTCCAGTATTATCTATCAATTTAATGTGATGTTCAATTTCATTTATACAATTGATATCCAATATTATTTCTTCCGAATTATCAAAAACATTTTCAATTGTTAGAGAGTTAATTTTTGTATTGCAATTTGAACTAATCATGTCAAAAGTTTTTGTAACACCGTTCAAGTCGGTTTGCGACAATCTATAATAAACCGTTTTTATTGTTAAATCCTCATCACTAATTTCATAACTTGTAATCCCATTTTTTAAACTATTAGACGGTACGATTTCTAAAGTAGAAAAATGAACACCATCATATGATTTTTCAACTGTAAAATAAGCATTGTTATTTTCTGAAGCCGTTGTCCAGTAAATTTTTCTATAATTTTTAAAACAATAGGCATTAAAACTCATTAATTCAACAGGTAAAAGAAGAGGGGGGTTACAAAAAGATTGTGTGTTATTTACCCCACCGGTTGAAGCTGTAAATCCGAAATAAGGTGTATTTGTACCGAAAACTGTCATTGGATTAAATGTGCTCGAAATAGTGGCATAAGTCGTTGTTAAAGCCGTGTTCATTAATCGTGCAGTTAAGGTTGAAGAACCTGCTGCCCATGATATTCTCAAAATATGATTCGAACCATTTTCAACATTGTAATTTGCACCTGCATCGGTTAAAGGCACTGCTGTAGCAACAACTCTTGCCCCCGCTGGAGTAGGACATCCGCCACCTGTAGGATTTATTACTCCATTTAGCCAAATATCTAAATGATCTGGTTCACTGCCTCCTGAACACAAAACGCCTGTCAAACCATCATCTCTATCTTCTGTATTTACGTAAGTATCTATTTCAACAACCACTGAATTTAAAATTCCGCCGGACCCAAGAGCACCACCATTGGTTCCGCACACGCATCTACCTTGTGGGTCGTTATGCATGGTGAATGCTAATCCATCTCCACCTCCATCTGAATTTCCTAAATTTACCGTAAAATCAAATGAAAAATTAGCACCAAAATTTAATGTTGAGTTTAAATCCCATGCACAACCTCTTTGATCATTCGTTGGTGAAGTTAATTGTACACAAGAAAAAGGAGAACTTGAAGTCGCATCATCAACCATCGTATATTGCGGATTTCCTCCAGCAGCAGACGTAAATGAACGAATAGAACATCCTGCTGCACTTCCAGAACTATTTTTTGGACGAATTTGCCAGTAATAAACCGTTGAAGGGGAAGTGGTTATTGGATATGAAGTACTTGTAGTATTTGCCAAAAAAGCGGGTGGATTTGATGTGCCAAAATAAACATCATAACTGTCTACTGATGAACAACCAGATGTTGCTGGAGCGGTCCATGTTAAACTAGAACATTGTGATACTCCTGTTGCAGCATTTGCTGGTGAGTTTTGTGTTGCACAACTTGGTACATCAGGGGTACAACAAGTTATAGCTAAAGAAAAAGCACCAGTTGCCGAACTATAACCATTAACTAAGATGTAATAATTTGTTCCTGCCGAAGTTGAAAATGTTACGGTTGAAGCAGATCCGCAACCATCATCATTACTTGCTACACAAGTCGAAATTGTTCCGCAAGATACACCTGAATAAACATTAATTTTAGAATCATAAGAGGTTCCTGAACATAAACTAGCGGTAACTATTGAGCCATCTCCTGTAAAAACATACCAAACACCTGGTGCGCCTGGACTAGTTCCGCAAGCAGGCAAAGATGTTTCTCCTGCGTTTGAAGCACCAACTGTGGTGCCAGCATATGTCCCACCGCAACTAACAGCAATTGCATCCGCGCAAGTTTCATTTAGGCAACTTCCAGTTGTGATACTTACATCATCGGTTGAGGTACACGAACCTAAGGTTGTTGTCCATCGTAAAACTGTTGTACTTGATGCTGGCAGAGAAGTCACAGTTGATGTTGCCGAAGTGGAACTAGTAATACTGATACCTGCACAACCTGAAACACATGACCACGCACCTGTTCCTGAAGCTGGTGTATTTCCCGCTAAAGTTGTATTATAGGTACAAGAAGCTAAGGTCTGATCAGCACCAGCTGCGGCAGTTGTTGGGGAAGCAGAAACTACAACTTGAACTGCATTAGAAGATGTAATTGAACTCAAGCCGCCATTACATCCTGTCACATTTCCTGGTGTTGAATAAGTGATAACACAGTAATAATATTTGGTTCCAGAAGCAGAAATTGGCGCATTATAGGAGTAGCTCAATGTAGCTGTATTTCCTGCAGTAGGACCACTTACCAAGGTCCCACCACTTGTACTATTAGAATTATTAGAGTACCAGCTAATGGTGAAATCACTATCTGCTGCAGATCCTGAACCACAAGTTCCAGCTACGGTAAAGGTAACTGATATTGGCGTAGTGCTAGCACTTGGACACACTGTTACAGCTCCACTTACTGAGTATGGAGAAGTTAAATAACGATATTTGGTAGCTAGAGCTTTACTATTGAAAGCAAGAACTAATAAAATTGAAAGTAAAATTTTATTTCCTAAAAAAGAAGTAAGCGGTTGTAGTACTATTGATTTCATTGAAGTTTTTTGTTAATTGTTGCCAAAAGTATGCTAAATCGGTTTAGTGAAAAAATGATTTTTGACAATTTTTTGCCATAATTGTATTTTTAAAAGAGTCAAATTCCTCAAAATTCTAGGCTACTAAATCATTTTAGTAAATCATTTTAGTTTTATTCTTGCAATCCTAAAATATTTTTATCCTCAAAAAAAAGACTTAAAGCATAAATTTTTAACTTTGTGAACTTATGAAAAGAGTTATCATCCTTTTAATAATTGCCGTTTTAGGAATAACAATCAGTTATTATATCCAAAAACCTTCGGATAATCATAATTTGAAAGTATATAATCCGGTTGATGTAAAAGAGGAGATGGTTGATTCACTCATGCGCGGCATTGGAATCGGTCATCGAATTGGAAATTTTTCATTTGAAAATCAAGAAGGCAAAATAATTTCCTTGGCAGATGTGAAAGGAAATGTTTTTGTGGCTGAATATTTTTTTACAACTTGCGGCACTATTTGTCCAAGAATGAATAAACAAATGCAACGTGTACAAAAAGCATATATAGAAAATGATAGATTAAAGATTTTAAGTTTCACAGTTGACCCTGAAATTGATACCGTTGCACAAATGAAAAGATACGCTGATGGACATAAGGCAATTTCAGGAAAATGGCATTTTTTAACAGGTGAAAAATCAAAGTTATATGAACTAGCCAGAAAATCTTTTTTTGTTTTAAAGCCAGCTGAAGCAAAAAATTTAGGTGATGCTGGAAGCGATTTTATTCACACAAATAACTTTGTTTTGGTAGACAAACAATTACGAATTAGAGGATATTACGATGGAACTTCAACAAAAGAAGTGAATCATTTAATTGAAGACATACAAATTTTATTAGACGAAAAATAAATTATGGAAGCAAAAAAAACAAATTACGGAGCATTAATTACGATTACAACAGTTTTCTTCTTTTGGGGATTTGTTGCAGCTTCAAACGATATCTTAATTCCAGTTTTTAAGAATCATTTAAACCTAGAACAATGGCAATCGCAATTAATTAGTTTCGCTTTCTACATTGCCTACACTGTTGGTTCAATTTTGTATATCGTTATTTCAGCAATCCTCAAAAAAGATATTTTAAATAAAATCGGATATAAAAATGGAGTTGCTTTGGGCTTAATTATTTCTGCTTTAGGAACTTTATTGTTTATACCAGCGGCAAATAATGAATCTTTTGTTACCATGATAACAGGATTATTTATTGTTGGTTTAGGATTTTCTTTACAACAAACAGCCGCAAATCCCTTAACTATCAATATGGGAGATCCTAAAACGGGTTCACAACGTTTGAGTATGGCTGGAGGAATCAACAATTTAGGTACAACGATTGGTCCAGTTTTATTGAGCTTAGCCATTTTTGGATCGGTTTCTTCAGGAAATACAACTGCTGATATTCAAAGTATCAAAATTCCTTATTTGATTTTAGGTTTGGCATTTGTAATTGTAGCAGTAATATTTAAATTTTCTAAAATTCCAAATCAATTGCAAAAACATGAAAGTGATGTTTCAGAGGAAAGTTCACGCAAATCTGCTTTTGCCTATCCTCAATTAATTTTAGGAATGATTGCAATTTTTGTTTACGTTGGAGTTGAAGTTGCAACGGCAGGAAATTTGTCAGATTACCTTCAAAAAAATGTAGGAATAGACACCAATAAAGTTGCACCGTACGTATCACTTTTCTGGGCAAGTTTGATGATTGGTCGCTGGACATCAGCTGCTGGAGCTTTTAATTTGAGTAAAAATATGCAATTAATTTTCGGTTTTATCCTACCATATGTTGCCTTCGGAATTTTTATGGGAATTAATGCCATCATACAAAACGATATCACTCCTTTCAAATATTACTTTTTAGTAATTGCCATCCTTATTCTAGCTGATTTGGCCAGTAAAGGTAACCCAGCTAGGCAATTACTAATTTTTTCATTTTTAGGAATCACGGCTTTGCTGATAGGAATGTTTACAACAGGAATCATCAGTGTGTATGCTTTCATTAGTGTTGGTTTGTTTTGCAGCACCCTTTGGCCTTGTATTTTCACACTTGCCATCAAAGGTTTGGGCAAACACACGAACCAAGGAAGTGGCTTCTTAATCATGATGATTATGGGTGGTGGATTTATTAGTTTGTTACAAGGATTGTTGGCAGACGACAAATACTTAGGAATTCAAAACAGCTATATTGTAGGCGTATTTTGTTTTGTTTATTTGGCAATTTACGCTTTTGTAGTACCTAAGATTTTGAAAAAACAGGGAGTTTCTTTGGATTAATATAACTAAATTACAGCTAATCTAAAATCAGTCTAAATAAGAACAAAAATGCTTTTAGTATTGTTAAGACTATTAAATTTGTGCAGATTTTTAAAAAAAATTAACTAAAATGAGTAAATCAGTTTTATTAAAATCCTCAATAGCCAAAAAATACTGGATGGCATTCACAGGATTGTTTTTGTGTTTATTCCTTGTAGGTCACTTACTTGGGAATTTACAATTGTTCATGCATGGTGAAGAAGGTAAGCGTGCTTTCAACGAATATGCATACTTCATGCAACATAATCCATTCATTAAGATAATGTCTTATGTTACTTACATTTCAATTTTGTTTCACGCGATTGATGGATTTATGTTAGCAATGCAGAACAAAAAAGCGAGACCAATCAATTACGCTTACAACAAACCTTCTGCTAATTCAAGCTCTGCTTCTAGAAACATGGCGGTTTTAGGTACAGCAATTTTGATTTTCATCATTACGCACATGGCGAATTTTTGGTGGAAAATGAAATATTCTTCTGACCCAATGCCTTTGCATTCGATGACTAAAACGGTAAATATGCCAGTTGGTCAAGATCCAATGACAGGTCAAATGATTGAGAAGCCATTAGAAATTACTTATTTCTTAAATACCAAAGGAGAATACAAAGAACAAATGTATAAAGATCCAGCTTCTGGGCAATCTCAAAAAGTATTTGAAGTGAAGAATAAAGTGGAATTCATGGATACTAAATCTAACATCAAATTAGGTGAGGGTTATAAAGATTTACATTCTTTAACTTACGCTTTCTTTGGACAAGATAAATCGAAAGAAGGTTTTCCTAAAAACGAATACGCATTGGTTGCAGTTATTGCTTATGTTGTGTCAATGTTGATTCTTTCTTTCCACTTAAATCACGGTTTTGCTTCTGCTTTCCAATCTTTGGGAATGAGACATCCACGATACACGAAAGGAATCAAAATGTTTGGAATGTTGTTTTCATACGTAATTCCATTAGCTTTTGCAGCGATTCCAGTTTATATTTATTTGACGAAATAAAATCATAGAAACATGTCAGTTTTAGATTCAAAAATACCAGAAGGTCACATTTCACAAAAGTGGACCGATTATAAAGACCATTTAAAATTAGTTGCACCAAACAACCGTCCAAAAATCGACATCATTGTTGTTGGTACAGGTTTGGCTGGAGCTTCTGCAGCAGCTTCTTTCGGAGAAATGGGCTATAATGTAAAAGCATTTTGTTTTCAAGATTCTCCACGTCGTGCGCACTCTATTGCAGCTCAAGGTGGAATCAATGCAGCAAAAAATTACCAAAATGACGGTGATAGTATTTTCCGTTTGTTTTACGATACAATTAAAGGTGGAGATTACAGAGCGCGTGAGGCAAACGTTCACCGTTTAGCTGAAGTTTCTGGAAACATCATCGATCAATGTGTGGCTCAAGGAGTTCCTTTTGCACGTGAATACGGTGGTTTGTTGGATAACCGTTCTTTCGGTGGTACACAAGTTCAACGTACTTTTTACGCAGCGGGACAAACTGGTCAGCAATTGTTATTGGGTGCATATTCTGCAATTTCTCGCCAAATTGGTTTAGGAAGAGTGAAAATGTACAACCGTCACGAAATGCTTGACGTAGTTAAAGTTGACGGAAAAGCACGTGGAATTATTGCTCGTAACTTGGTTACTGGTGCATTGGAAAGACATTCAGCTCACGCAGTAATCATCGCAACAGGTGGTTACGGAAACGTTTATTTCTTATCTACAAATGCGATGGGGTCTAACGTAACTGCAGCTTGGAAAATCCACAAACAGGGAGCTTATTTTGCAAATCCTTGTTACGTACAAATTCACCCAACATGTATTCCAGTTCACGGAACGAATCAGTCTAAATTAACTTTGATGTCTGAATCTTTACGTAACTCAGGAAGAATTTGGGTGCCAAAGAAAAAAGAAGATGCTGAAGCAATCAGAGCTGGAAAAATGAAACCAACTCAAATTGCAGAAGATGAGAGAGATTATTTTTTAGAAAGAAGATATCCAGCTTTCGGAAACTTAGTTCCACGTGACGTAGCTTCTCGTGCTGCGAAAGAGCGTTGTGATGCAGGTTACGGAATCGAAGCTAATGATACCAACGAAGGAGTTTACTTGGATTTCTCTTCTGAAATTAAAAGCAAAGGAAAACAAGCAGCATACGCAAGTGGAAATCACAATGCAAGTGAAGCTGAAATCATTGCTTTAGGTAAAAAATGGGTGGAAAGTAAATATGGAAACTTATTTCAAATGTATGAGAAAATTACAGATGAAAATCCATATGAAACACCAATGAAAATTTATCCTGCTGTGCATTACACGATGGGTGGAGTTTGGGTTGATTACAACTTACAAACTACTATTCCAGGATGTTTCGTTGCTGGAGAAGCAAACTTCTCTGACCACGGTGCAAATCGTTTAGGAGCTTCTGCGTTGATGCAAGGTTTAGCTGACGGGTATTTCGTATTGCCTTACACTGTTTCTGATTACTTAGCAAACGACATTCGTACAGGAACTATCTCAACTGATTTACCAGAATTCGTTGAAGCTGAAACAAGAGTAAAATCTCAAATCGACCAATTCTTGAATAACAACGGAACAAAATCTGTTGATTATTTCCACAAAAAATTAGGCTTAATTATGTGGAACAAAGTTGGAATGGGAAGAAACGAACAAGGTTTGAAAGAAGCGATTGCTGAAATTGAGCAAATTAGAAAAGAATTCTACGCTGATGTGTTTGTTCCAGGTAGTTCAGATGAAATGAACCCAGAATTGGAAAAAGCAATGCGTGTTGCAGATTTCATGGAATTAGGTCACTTGATGGCAATGGATGCTTTACAAAGAAAAGAATCTTGTGGAGGTCACTTCAGAGAAGAATACCAAGATGCTGAAGGTGAAACTTTAAGAGATGACGAAAACTTTAAATTCGTTGGAGCATGGGAATACAAAGGAAGTGATATCAATCAAGCGCAATTACACAAAGAAGAGTTGAAATACGAGTTTATCAAGATTGCTGCTCGTAACTATAAATAATTAGGTAATAGAAATTAGGGAAAGTATAACTTCCGGTTTGGGTGTGAAACTAAGCACTAACAACTGAGAACTAAAAACTAAAAAAATGGCTTCAAAAACAATAAATATCAAGCTGAAAGTATGGCGTCAAAAAAACGCTAATGCGAAAGGTGCAATGGAAACGTATTCTTTAGATAATGTTTCTACTGACAGTTCTTTTTTAGAAATGTTAGACCAAATGAACGAGCAGTTAATCAACGAACGTAAAGAGCCAATCGCTTTCGATCACGATTGTCGTGAAGGAATTTGTGGTATGTGTTCACTTTACATCAATGGACAAGCGCACGGACCAGATAAAGCTGTTACAACTTGTCAGTTGCACATGCGTAAATTCAAAGACGGTGAAACAATCTATATTGAGCCATGGAGAGCAAAAGCTTTTCCAGTAATCAAAGATTTAGTTGTGGATAGAAGTGCTTTTGACCGTATTCAACAAGCGGGAGGATTTGTTTCTGTAAACACTTCTGGTAGAACGATGGATGCAAATGCTATTCCAATCCCAAAGGCTGATGCTGACAAAGCTTTCGAAGCAGCGGCTTGTATTGGATGTGGAGCTTGTGTAGCTACTTGTAAAAACTCTTCTGCAATGTTATTCGTTTCAGCTAAGGTTTCTCAAATGGCTTTATTACCTCAAGGAAAAGTTGAAGCAAGAGATCGTGTTTTAAACATGGTTAGAACAATGGATGAAGAAGGATTTGGAAACTGTACAAATACAGGAGCTTGTGAAGTTGAATGTCCAAAAGAAATTTCTTTAGACAATATCGCAAGAATGAACAGAGAATACTTTAAAGCCATGTTGACTTCTGAGTAAACATTCTTAAAAATAGATTTTAAATCCCAGTTAATTAGTTAGCTGGGATTTTTTTTTGAATGAATTATAATCTTTAATCTTATTCAAAACCCATTGCATAATGGTCATTTCACAAACAACTCCAATAAAAAAAACAAAGGCACTTAGGCAACCAAAAACTCGTATTGGCTCAAAACTACTAGTTAAAAACAAGGAAAAACCGATAATCAAAAGAATGGCTGTTGATAATACACTAAAAGATAACTCCTCCATGTTTTCTTTTAACCAAATTTTTCGATATAAAATATGAATCGTATCATCATCTAAAAGGCCAAGGCACACAACACCTGTAATCGCAGTTAAAATATTAATATTCAAACCTAAAAGATAAAAAATCACAACTATGAATCCCAATGGAATTAAATTTGGAATAAGACTTAAAAGGGCAATTTTTAAAGACCTACTCACTAATAGAATGATTCCAAAAATTACTATAAATGAGGAAAAAATTGAATTGATTAATGATTTTGAAACACTTTTATTTATTTCATCTAATAAAATCGTGGGACTAGAATAGGAAACTTTTAAATCTTTTGGCATTTTTCCAAGAATTACTTTTAAATACTGATTTTTAAAAGTGAGGATGTCCTTTGTTTTATTAAAGAAAATTTCAATTTTGCACGTTCTAGTTTTTGCATCATAATAAGGATTATTGCTGCCCAAGTGAGCTAGCAAATCCACTTTCATACCTAATTTGGATTTGAAAAGAAAATGGCCTGTCGGCGTATTTATGTTCTTTACAAGCGTATTATGCTCAATGGTTTTCACGAGCATGCTTGTGTTGTCGAAAAGGTAGGACTCGTTCGATTTTTTTGTTTTGTCTTGGATAAAAATATTGAGAGGAACAGTAGCATAATAATTTTTCATCATTTCCTTATGAGTACCTATAATTTCTGAATTTGAGGGGAAAAACATTTCACTGTCTGTGTAAAATTTCATTTTATCAACTAAGAAAATTGATGCGATAAAAACTGCAACTAAAGATAAAGAAATGGTTTTTTGATAACGACTCAAAAAATGAGAAATTCCATTGACTTTCCGATCATAAATAAGGTGAAGGTTAAATAGATTTAATAAAAAAGGTGCCAATGTAAAAATTACAATAAACTCAAAAATAAGCGATATTGCTGTAATCAGGCCGAATTCTTTTATATAGGCTGATTCATTAAAAAAGTAAAAGGACAAAAAGGCAGTTGATGTAGTAAGTGAAGACAAAAAAGAGGGAACAAAATAATGTTTAAGGGTTTGTTTTATTCTTTCTTCTTTATTTTCGATGGTATTGTTTTTGATATAACCAGTTAATAAATGTTGTGCATCAGACAATGTTAAAACTAACAATATCGGAATAGAAATAATAGAAATCAGATTGATGTTAAAATCAAAAATTTGAAAAAGAAATAATAAAGAAGTCAAAGAAATAAAAACAACAATTGAGGTATAAAAGATTGCATAAATATGCCTAAAAATAAGGCTAAAAAAAATGACAAAAAGTAGGATTATTAGCAACGAAATTAATCCTACATCTTTGATCATTGACTTTTCTATTGCTTTTTCCACATGAAAAGTGCTCATAGCTTGAACTGAAGCTATGGAAGGATATTTCCTAGTCAAAATACTATCTAATTCCTCTACTTTAAGTTTTTTTTTGTTGGGGAAAGATACAATCATTAAAAATGACTCGTTGTTTTTTGAGAGTAAATTTTTAAGAATTGGCACTTGCTTCGCTGCCGTGTAAAAAGATTGAAGTGAGTTGTCCTTTTTCTTCCAATGGCGAATCATTTTGGAATAAAAATCATCAATCGATGAAATTTCGCACAGAGGATATTTTATTTGGATTTCACTTCTGAGCCTATCTATGCCCTCAAAAACTTGCTTTAGATTATCATTTTTTGGTTTAATTAACAAGAATATCTTTGCATCAAAATTAAAAATGGAATCCATTTTATCATAATGCTGAAATTGATCATTGTTTTCTAATTTAAATCCTGTAAGCTCTCCTATAAATTTGGGTGGTTTTACAAAGGAAATCAGAACAATGTACAACAAGATTGTTAAAAAGAATAACTTCTTTTTATGCTTTGTAATGAATTCATAAATTGAAAGCATATTCAGTTAAATTTCTTGAGTTGTTGAATTATTACTTGTTGTTCATCTGTTATTTTCACACCAAGTTTAGTCAAAATCATATTTTCTTCCTTTAAAAATAACACTGCTGGATTTAAAACACCAAAATGACATTTTTGCATATCTAATATCTTTATAACCGACAACAGAATAGCCTTTGCTGTAGTTTGATACATATCATTTGATTCCACAAGAAGAATCTTTTCTTTTTCATCTTTTTGCACTATTTGAATGATAATACTGCTAGTTTGACTTTGTCTTTCTTCTTTTGTAGGACCAGCTATTTTTCGTTTGCTTAATTTGCTTAATGTTGGTATAATTAAATTAGGCTGTTCCTGTCTAGGTAAAATAAAAAGTGACTCCTCAGGCTTTACCAATAAATAACTTTCAACAATTTCAGGCTGATACAACCAATGTGAAAATGCAATATCTGGGAGCGGGTAAACAATCGCGCGGTAACAATCAATTTGATTACTAATTTGAACATCCAAGATATCTTTATTTAAATCACTAACAGTCCATTGGAAAGCTGAAATTTTAAGATTTTTTCGAAACTTAGCTAACTTCATCGTTATCCTTGTTCCAGGTGATGCCTTCGTTTTTTCAAACAAATAAAACGTTCTTATTGCTTGCACATTTTCATTTTCGACCTTCAAGTTTTGTAGGACTAAATCTGTGATGAGTGATTCAAACGCACATCCATGAATAATTAAGGATTTACTTTCGATGGCTATTTGGTGATAATTTTCACGCGAGGTTTTAATAAATTCAAGTTCTCCAGAAATATCCAAATAAACTTTGCCAGATTGCGCCATTTTTTTTACTAAAATGTTTGACTCTTCTGTAAAGGGTCCAGCACAATTTATTATTAAATCCGAATTAGAAATCAAAAAATCACAGTCATTCTCATTTTGAAGGTCTAAACACCATGAATCAGAAACTACTTTTAAGTTATCTCTTAATTCGTCTAGTTTCTGCTTGTTTCGGCCAACAATTGCATACAAAATATGCATCGAATCTAATTCATCACAAATTAATTTCCCTGTATATCCATATGCACCAACAACTGAAATTTTCATTAAGGAAGATTAATTTAAATTTTCATTTAGACTTAAGCGTAGTAAAATAATTTTACATAAAGAATGTACGGTAAACAATTGCACTAGCCTATGAACAGTTAGACCTTCAATCAATAAATTTTGATCAATTTCTGGCATGTTTTTTCTTATTGCGTTTAACCCTTCTTTTGTAATAATTCCCTCTATTTCGTATGGTACATCACCGAGTTCCTTTTTTGCTTGAAATTCAAGGTCACTTATCTTTAATTCAATATCATAAAATGTTTCTATTTCAAAAAGTATATCTACTAGATCGATAGAATCTATGCCCAAATGATCAAAAATTGTACTCTCCAATTTTATCTTTTCCTTTTCAAAACCTGTGGAAGTTTCAATTATTTGACACACATTTTGAAAAACCTCGTCTAACTCCATTTTATATTTTTTTAATAAATTCCACCATCAATTGTAATACATTCTCCTGTAATATATGAAGAAATTTCATTAGACGAAATAATCAACACCATTTTTGAAATCTCGGATGCATTACCAACTCTTTCTAGGTTTGTCATCGTTTTTATCGAGCTACCAATTCTTTCAATTACAGGCTCGCTCATTTGCGATTTGATAATACCTGGACGAATACAATTCACTCTAATGTTTTTTCTTCCAACTTCAGCGGCCAAAGTCCTGGTAAAGGTTTCAATTCCTCCCTTTGCAGCTGCATAAACAACAATTCCTCGACCTTTTTTTATTGCAGAAGCGGAAGATACATTAACAATATTTCCTTCTTTTTGCTTAAACATCGTTTTCAACACCAATTGTGTTAAATAAATCGGACTTTTAAAATTGAGATCAATCATCTTGTCGATTTGACTTCTATTTAATAAAGCAAAGGGTATTTCATCTGCAAATCCAGCACAATTTACTAAAATGTCAATTCTTGAAAATTTTTGATTTATTTGCTGAATTGTATTTTTCATGTCATCATAATCAAACAAATCACAAGCGAAAAAATACAAATTTTCGGTTTTCAACTTATTTTCATTAAAGGATAAAGATAACTCCTGCATTTTAGCTTCATTTCTTCCCAAGCAAATAACAATTGCTTCCTCGACTAGAAAATCTTGAATTATTTGGCTACCAATACCGCCAGTACCGCCAGTTATGAGTACAATTTTATTATTGAGAGCTAAGTTCATATCATTTCATTTTTGATTGCTAAAATAGTATTAATGCCTCCAAAGGCAAAATTGCTTGTCAAAGCGTACTGAATTTTTGAACTCATATTCTCTTTGGGTAAACTAAAATCAGAAACACATGGCTTGTTTAGATGCAAATTACCAGGTATACAGTTTGCCTTCATTAGTTCCAGCAAAACACAAACTTCTTGAATTCCAGCTGCAGCAATTGCATGTCCATGCCGATCTTTGGTCGATGAAATAGGGATCTGTTTTACCGCATTACCTAATGCTTTTTCAAAACTTTTTAATTCCAACAAATCATTTTGAACAGTTCCAGTCCCATGAGCATTGATATAATCAATCTTATCAACAGTTAAACTGCATGATTTCATTAAATTTTGCATAGCTTGGACCATAGATTTACCTTCTGGATCTGGAGCGGTAATCTTATAAGCATCCATTGTATTGCCATAACCTAAAAGTTGAGCTACTGGTTTTATATGATGTCTTTTAACAAAATCTTCCGAAGCTAGAATAACAAATCCTGCTGCTTCACCCGCTAAAGTGCCAGATCGAGTTGTATCAAAAGGTTTGCAACTAAAGTCTTCATTGGACTCTGCAATAACTCCTAATTTACCAAAAGAAATCATGGCCAGTTTGTTCACTAGTGAATCTGTTCCACCAGCAATTACAATTTCTGTTTCTCCTGACACAATTTCATCAAAGGCTAAAGCTAAGGCCTGTGTAGAAGAAACACAGGCAGTCAAAATAGATTTCTGAAAGGCAGCAGCATTAAATTTTTGTGCCAAATAGATTGCATAAATATCATAGGGATTATTAACATAATTAAGTTTATAATCGGTGTTGTTTAATTCCGTAAAAAGTTCAATGATGGAATTCGTATTTTGATCCATGTAGGAATACATTTTTTCTTCAAAGAGTTCAAAAGGCGTTACATCAGCTCCTACCCCCATTATTACGCCTGTTTTTTCTTTATCAAAGGAATTAATTAAGGAACTTAACCTCTTTTCTGCCTTTCCAAAACATGCAGCTAATAATTCCAATTTTCGATCTATTTTGCAAACTGATTGAATAAATTCAGTTTCATCTTGATATAAATAACTCAAATCCTCTTTTACCTCAGCAGCCTTTTTGAAAGGTATACCTTCCATATTCAGTTTCTCAATAGGTTGATCAGCAGAATAATTAGACCAAATATTTGGTATTACATTTTCTTTTCCAATCGCAATTGGACTTATAAGTTCATAGTCTATTATGTAAACTTTTTTATTTTGCATTTTCAATTCTTACTAAATATTCCCGTCCATAAATATCTCTATCTAATATATCAATAATTGAAAAGCCTTCATGAATTTTTTCAATACCTTTTACAATTCCAGCTGGTAAATTGGTGACTCCTAAATTCCCAAATTCTTCAAAAAAAGAAAAAATTGAGGGATTAATTTTTTCCAAGTAAGCCTTATCTTCTGCGTACTCACTTTTAGAAAAAGCTCCTGAAAAAATGATTAAATCAGCATTTGGATCTGGTAGTAAATTCTCCCAGTTTCTTTCAATATTGTTTTTCTCCAAAACTGGAATCTTAGCACTATTTACCATTTTGGTAATTTCACAAAGAGGAACCATACTATTATCTTTCATATTGGATAAAAATAAACAAGAAACAGCTCCACTTTCCTTCCAACCTTCATCATAACCAACTATTGATGAATTTGTTAAAAAAGAAAAATCACCCCCAGTATTTGATGAACATACAATAGCATATGTATTATTTTGCAAACTTCTAAGTGCTTCTTTTAGTGCAAAAAAAGCAGCAATTGAGGTGTTCCCAAAAGTTGTATTATGACCTCGAATACCGGCATATTGAGACATGAAACTCATCGTTGAATTTGTTAAAGTTTCCAATCCTAGCAGCGGTGGAGTGCTAAGATACATTTTTCTAGCTTTTTCCTCAGAAGTCATTTCTGACAAAAAATTTTTATAGGTATTTGAAAGCTTGTTTACATGCTTGTCCGTATTTTCAATAAACGCTCCGTTTGCAACAAACAAAGGTATATTCTCAATTTTAGATTCTATTTCTATTTCCTCAATCAATTCTTTTAATAAAATTAATGACGCCTTAACATCTTGACGCATGATTTTTTCATCACCTCTGTTAGGATAAAAAGGAGATTCCTGATTGATTTTTATTTCTCCTGAGAGATATGATGTATTTGCTAATATTGAAACTTTTTTATCAATAAAATCTTCAGGAAATTGTATTTTACCTGCAAGCAAATAATGCTTCATTTCTTTAATGGCATTAAGTTGTGAAAGTATTCATTCATTTTTTCAATGTAAGGATTGTTTCCCAAATCACTTTGTAAGCCAATTAAAAAAGAAAGAGTGGCATCACAAACTAATTCATCTTTAACAAAGGTTTTGACATTGACATTAGCTCGCGAGCGATCCAAAGCAATAAGCTCTGACTGCAAAATACATTGATCTCCAGGTTTTACAAAAGATCTAAATTTTGCTTTTTGTATAATACTCAATATAGGATAAACAGGATTTTCTCTCCCAAACAAATCATAAAAACTCTCCTTAATCAAAATACCAGACAACTGAGCCATTGATTCGGTAAGCAAAACGCCAGGTGTTGAAGGTAAACCTGGAAAATGATCCTGAAAGATTTCATTGTCTAAACTCCAACACTTAATGCCAGAGGCAGACTTTCCTGGTACAATTTCAGTGACTCTGTCAACTAAAAAAAAACGCATACAAATGAAAAATTAAATGAAAAAATAATTTTAAATTACTGCAAGAAAAAAATATTCTTACAAGTTAGAAACGATAACCAATTATTATTCCAGGCAAAAGCATTGACCTCAATGTCTCAGGCCGAGTTTCATCAGATTTTTTGGAGCCAATGTAATTTGCAAATCTCAATTGTGGATTAAAATAAATCATTTTTTTATACATGTAAAACTCATATCCAATTAAAGGTGTAATAATCCCCGTTCCAACATTCATTTTACTTTTTCCACTACTTTCAATACTAATATTTTGAGCTCCAATCATTAAAGCAACATAGGGGTTTGATTCATATTTTTTACTAATTTTTAATCGATACCTGAAGTTTAATGAAAATTGTTGAGTAATTTTTGCAGTTGAGGAAGCAGCATCAAAATTTTTGAACATATTCGATGCAATCGCATCAGGCACCTCAGTAGACATCATATAAAAACCAATTCCAAAATTATTGTCTTTTGTTACATTGTATAATCCTGAGATAGATCTACCTGCATAAAAATACAACGCTGGTTCAACTTCTAATTTTAAACGATTATTCTCAATATCAGTTTGAGCATCCAAATTTAACACTGAAGAAAAAAGTAATCCAAGTGTTAATATCCCATTTTTAATAGTTGATTGTTTCATACATTTTTTTTTTAAAGATAGCAATATTAATTTATTGTGTATTGAAAGAATTTTATTTTTTTAAATAAATTTTTATTGAAAAATTTTCAGTAGGTTTGAAGTTTAAAAACAAAATGAAATCGAATCTCAATTTTGCATGGTTTAATTATTTGAATGCATCAAAAATTCTTTTGTTTATTTTCTTTTTTAATAATCTCAGTTCTCAAGTTAATCCTTCTTTTTGGAAAACAGATTCAAATAGAAATATCATTGAGAAATATACAAAAAATTCCAAAATTGATCTTGATTCATTACGGTGCACGTCCAACTTATTGACTGACTATACGGTTCTTAGATATGGGGAAATCGTTTTACCTGATAGAAAAAAAGCCTTCGTTAGACATATTAAACATATCAATGAAAAATTGGAAGAATACTATTTTGAAAATAAAAACATAGATTTAATCGCAACAGAGTTAATATTAGAACTTGAATACTTAAAAATTTCTTTCTTGCAAAAAGGACATTTTGAAATGAATAAAATATTCACTCTAAGTGATAAATTAAATCTGGTTAAAAACACCTTCCAAAGTAAAAAACATCTAAGTTTCAAGCTCATCGATAAAAAGGACTTAAATGACCCTGAAACACCGTATTGGAAAACACCAGTTTCTAATCCAAGTGCACAATTTGACTTTTTGGCTAAACAAAAAAAGATTAAAGCACAAGAAAACAAAGTAGTTATATTTGAAGGATTTAACGATGGTGGGTCAATTCCAAAAATTAAAGCACTAGACACAGATTTAGATAACGAGTGGTTGTTGAAATGGGGAGATGAAATTCACAGCGATATAGTTGCAAGTAGAATTTTCGCGTCTTTAGGTTATGATGTTGATCATCCCTATGTGTATTTTGACACCTTACTAACACTTGTTTTTGATAGTACAAAAACCATCACAACATGGTCAGAATTACGTGATAGTGTTTTATATCTCTATAAAGTGGATATTCAACCATTCCTAAAACATAGCGGTAAAGTGACTGAACAAATGAGCCTAAGGAATTCAAAATTAAAACCTTATGTAGGAAAAAATTATGTGCAATTTTATAAATGTGGTTTGGAAGCGCGGCCTGATAGAGTGAAAAGACTAGGGTCATTCTTACCATCAGACTGTGGAAATGAGGATAGGTTGGAATTAAAAGGGTCTTTGTTAGTCCATGCTTTAATAGGAAATTGGGATACACGGGAGGAAAACACTATGCTTTCGATTATCCACGAGGGAAATTACAATTATCACACTTCTGCTGCTTTTACTGATTTAGGAAGCAGTTTTGGAGTAACGTCAAATTTACTTAAGCTAGATTTCAAAACAGGAATGGTAAACTATTTTTCATGGGAAGTAGTATCGAAAAAAAGAAATAAAATTGTGATTCATAATCCAATTAACGCCGTTTTAGAACCATTTAAAAAAGCAGATTACAATGATTTATATTGGATGGCACTTAAAATAAGTAAGCTAGATAGTTTGACCATAAGAACGATCATAAACAAAGCCAAATGGCCGAAACCTTTGGAAGAACTCTATTTTCACAAATTAGTTTCACGAAGGGCATCCATTTTAAAGGCCTTTGATATTGTAGATCCCCATAATATTCATTTTGATAAAAATCTTACCTTTCGGGAAAATGGGAAACTTATTATTAAAAAGGGAAAATTAAAGGTTGAAATTGAACCGCTTAAAAACCCCGAAAGTTTCATTAAGAAAAAAGGAAGAAATCGTAACTATGGCCATTAAAATTATTATCATATCGATTTTTTTATCGTTCCAACTTTATAGTCAAGGAACTGAAGAACAACGTAAGTATATTCTACCAAAAGGTATAAACTTTAACGAACTCCAAACCAAAATTGAAGGGTTAAATGATTTGGGGACGTATTTTCATTCTAAATACGTTTATTATGATTTGTATTTGGATTCGCCTGGTTTTGATTTGTTCAGAGAAGGATTTTCACTTCGCTTTAGACAACGAATTATCAATGACTCAACAACAAGTTATTCATTGCAATTAAAAAGCGAAATGTTAGTTGAAAAACAAATTCGTATCGAAGTGGAAGAAACTGAACTTGATTTTTATCGTGTGCTAGAAGAAAACAAATGGGTACCAATTTCTGAAATTTTAGATCGGATTTTTACCAAATTTGATGAAACTAATTCACTGCAAGATTCTGTTTTTTACGCACATAATTTTAAATTACTTTCAAATTGGATTACTCAAAAAGCGGGTGCTCCAATTGTTACTTTTCAAAAATTAAAATCCTTGAATCCCGAAGTGTTTTCGGCAAAAATGATTAGTTCATTCAAACCGGTTTTAATTGGCAAATCAGAAAGAATTCGTGGACATGTGTTTTCAGATGTGGTAACAAATCAAAGTTTGTTAAAAAATCTACCTAAAAACAAACTTTCAATGAATGATGTTCCTCCCTTTTTTATCAAAAATCCAGCTTTGAATTACCTCCTTGAAAGTTCAATTGACAATTCGCATTTTTGCTATATTCCAAACCCGAATTTAGGTTTTATAATTACGGAATATGAAGTTGAAAATAAATATTTAGATAAATTAAAAGGCAATGAAATCATGAATTTATATGAAATCGGACTGATTAAAACCTTGAATTTAAAAATTGAACTAGCATCAAAATACAAACAATCGATTCAATCAATTTTAACTGGTAAATTATGAAAATTAAAGCCTTTGATTTACTAAATTTATCATTAGACCGCTACTTAATCTTAAGGGGTTTGAGAAAAAATATTATTTCGGTTGAAAATTATCAAATCGAAACCTGGATTAGTAAAAATAACAAACCACCACTACTACTATTACATGCTTTTGGCGCTTCAGGTAAATATACTTGGATAAATCAAATCTTGACTTTGTCAAGACATTTTAAACTAATTATTCCCAATTTAATTTATTTTGGAAATTCCAATATGGATAAAAAGTCATATTCAATCAACACTCAAGTTGGGGCTTTATCATCTATGATGAAACACTTAAATATCAAAGAATTTGCTTTAGGAGGTGTCTCTTACGGCGGCACAGTAGCTTGTGAATTGGCACGTCATAATGAATTTATAATCACCAAGATGTTTTTGTCGAACTTTTCGATTAAAAACGTTGACTCTAAAAACTGGGAAAAGATCATGACACAAATGGGAAAATCAGATAGAGCAGAAATTTTAATTCCTTCCTCTTATCAGGAATTAAAAAAGTTTTTTAACCTAGCAATGTACAAAAAAAAATTCTTACCAGACTTTGTAATTAAGGGCATGTACAACAAGTATTACCTCGATAAATATGAAGATAAGAAAAACTTAGTCTATCAATATATCGAAGAAACTTCTAAAATGGAGCGAAATCCATATACTTTTTCTTTTCCTATTTTATTACTTTGGGGTGAAAACGATAGCATTTCACCTCCTTATATTGCCGAAGAAATAAAAAAAGAAATTGGATCAAATGTAAAACTGATTACCTTTAAAAAATGTGGACATCTTCCTCATATAGAGCGCTTTATTAAATACAACCTAGAACTAAAAAAATTTTTGACAAGAAAATAATAATAAACATTTTAGACTTTTATTATTTTTTCTCGTTTTTCAATATGTTTCATCTAATTCAAAATATCTCATTTTATAACATAAGAAAAAAGGTCAGTCAATTTTTTACTTCTTTAATTTCTAATTTTAGATAGGCCATTATTGCTTTAGCAAACAAAAGCACTGGTATAAAGTAAAATCGATAATCGTTTGGCACTCTTACTTTTGAATAAATGATTGTATTTGGTTTGGTCTTTGAAATTCTTTTTTGTTTTTCTCTTTTAGTATTAATTTTATTAAAACGAAATATAAAAAAGTGTAATATCATTCGTTCTAGCATACTAAATCTTAAGGGCTTTTTCAATGATTTTTTAAAAACAATAGACGGATAAACAATTTTTCCAAAATATACGGTATTTGCTTGCATTAACCAAGTTGTAAATAGATCAAAGGAGTGAATAAAGTCATACGAAGCTTTGTAAATAATTAACCTGCTATCATAAGCTTTTAAAAAAGTTTGATTGTATTTTTTCCATTTTACCTCATCAAATTTTCCAGTTTCTTTTTCCTTTGTTAACATTTCTGCTATCCATATTGATTGCTGACTTATCAACTCAAGACCTGGACTTATTAATGGATCTATAAAAGCGCCACTATCTCCAATTAAAGCAATCCCTTTAGAATATAAGTTCGCAGATACATATGGAAGTTTATCGATATACCTAATAGGACCACGTTCAGCATTTTTTGTCATAATAGATAACTGTGCATCGGTTTCAAGTAAGTTGATAAAATGTTTTTCATAATCTTCAAAATGTATTTTATTTTTATCAAAAACAACTCCGATACTTGTATTATGCTCATCTAGGCGGATAATCCACCACCAGCTATTTTTCCTCATCAAATGTGTAGTGCTAAATTTGCGGGGACCAGAAGCTTTACTATCCCAAAACTCATTTGTTTCAGTGTCCCAATTTTCTGCTGGTGCTATGTTTTTGAAATGCGCCATTATTGACCCCGTATTGAGCTTGATTTGCAGATCTTTCCAACCCAACTTGTTTACAATATAACGAGCTCTTCCAGAGGAATCAACCATCCATTTTGATTTTATGTATTTTATCCCTTCATTGAATTCCACATCTAGTTCATTCTTAAAATCCGAGAATTCTGCATTTTTTATGATAGCTGGTCGCAATACTTCGCAACCTTTTTTAATGCACTCTTCTAACAACTGTTGATCAAAAATACTTCTGTTTAGATGATAACCTTTAATCAGACCAGGAAAAGTGGGACTTGCAAACTCAGACTGATCTTCAGATTTTGAACTATTAGATTCATTAAACAGAAAACGTACCCCTGTTTTTACTACGTGTTTATTTAGTAAATGATCAACTCCTAAGGATTTAATAAATAATGCTGTCATATCAACAACAGATTCACCAATTTTTTGAGGAAATTGTGCTCCTTTTTCAATAATTATAATCTTATATTTTGGATTTATTTTATAAATCGATAAGCATAAAAATGTAGCGGAAATACCCCCACCAATTATTATTCAATCATATTCTTCTCTATCCATGAGTTAACTTTTGATTTTAATTACAACTTTACCTGTTGCACGTTTTGTTTGCAAATATGTTAAAGCATTTATTGCATCTGCAAATTGATATTCTTTATCTACAACTGGTTTTATTTTTGCGTTCTCAACTAATTCTCTAATTATGTTTAATGAATCTCTATTGGGATAACTCCATACATGTTTGTAAAGCACATTTTTTTTCTTCATGCGAAACATTAAAAAAGCACCTTTCAACCTAAACAAAATCCGAATAATAGTTGAAATTTCTAACTTAGATAAAGTTTCATCATCATGATGTCCAGCAATACTTACTATTTTACCGCCCCTTTTTACCACCTTTAACGATTGACCTGCATATTTACCTCCAACAGCATCAAATACCACATCTAAATTATCTAATTTATAACGAAAATCAACTTTATCATATTCAATTACTTCATCTGCGCCTAAACTTTTTACGAATTCAACATTTGCCGAGCTAGTAGTTACATAAACATATGCTCCCAAATATTTAGCATATTGTATGGCAAAGGTACCGATGCCACCTGAACCACCTATAATTAATAATTTCGTTCCCTTTTTAATTTCTGCAACATTAAAAGAATCTAAAACGGTGCATGAAACTAAAGGTAAACTTGCCGCTTCAGAAAAGCTTATATTTCTTGGTTTCAAAGAAACCATATCTGATCTAACATTAATAATTTGAGTTATTGTTCCCATTTGATCCCATGGAACTTTTGAGTACACTTCGTCACCAATGTTTAATTCTTGAACATCAACACCTTTTCCCACAATTACTCCTGCTAAGTCAAAGCCTACCGCAAAAGGACAAGGGTAATTTTTCACAATTCTAGCAAAACCATAAATTATTTTATAATCTGCAGGATTTACACTAGCTGCAAATACTTCAATCTGCACTTCGTTTGGTTTTAACTTTGAAATATTAACGTCAATAAATTTCAAGTTCTTTTTCAAGTTGAAGCCGTACTTTACACACACTAAACTTTTTGATTTCATAAATTATCAAATTGGTTTTAAAAGACTTGACATACTGAAGTTATTAAATAGTTTATATAAAAAAACGATTTAACATTTTGCTAAAAATTACCTTTTCCATTCCTTAAAACTAATGTAAGACATTACGAGTAAAATCAATCCAGCCCAAACATAAAAAAGAAAATGTAGTTCGTCAATTCCCTTGTATTTATAGAAGAAGCCCCAGCAAAACATGGCGAAAGTCTTAATCAATACGCTAAACCACATAAAAAGGTGCAGATTTGTTTCATTTTTAGAACATCTTTCTGTGTGAAAATGCAACTCATCAATAAATTCATGTGCGAGCCTCGTAATGAAAAAAGCTATGAAAAATGGTAACATATAAAATGGTTCCCAGTACATCAAAACTAAAGATATTTCCATCAAAAAGGAAGCTGTTAAAATATTTCTATGCGTTTTTAATTCCTTATCGTTGATATCGATATGAACAAGTTTTTTATGTGTTAGAGCATCTAATCCCCACAAAATTGTAAAACAAGTGGCTGATCCAAGTATTATTAATGCCCAATAAACGGGATGATTAGAAAATGTAGTGGACATATTTTATGGTAAAAATGAGTATAAAAATCAATAAACAGGTAAACAAATTTGCAGATTGACTCCAAAGTTTGCGAAAAGGTTGCCGTTTAAGAAAAACAAGGTTAATAGCTCTCCAAAATACCACAATGAGTATAAAAATTAAATTGTAAAAACTAAATTCACCTATTACTAAAACAGCGAGTGAACTTAGGTTGATTATTTGTAAAAACAAAATGGTTTTTGCAGTTCCAAAAACAACTGGAAAACTTCGAACATTTGCTTCCTTATCCTTCTTTAAATCTGGAATGTCACGAATAATTCCACCAATAAAAACTTGAATTGACACAAACACAAAAAGTGTTAAAATCTCCTTGTTTGAGATTGATCCAGCACCAATCAAAATCAAATTTCCCCAAATAATTCCAATTAAAAAATTCTTAACTAAGAATATGTTTTTTAACCTGAATCTTGTATTTCCTATTTTAAAACTGATGGAATAAAGCACACCAACTATTGCTGAAATCCCTAGAATAAAAAAAGTAAAAAAATTAATGAAATAAAAAGAAATTGGAATAACTAATAAAATAAATTGAAAAAACACAAATTTATGAATTGGAAAGGAAAGAAAGCTTTTAATGTTAAATGTTAAATGTTTGTGTTGATCGATACA
>JBKCGI010000182.1:0-10416 GCA_046303515.1 Flavobacteriia bacterium
GAAGTAGATGGTTTTGACCAAGAAGTTTTGATGCAAGAATGTGAAAAAATTATGGAAGTGTTGGCTGACTTCGAAACAGATGAAATATTGTTCGCAGAAACCCAAGCGCAAAAAGACCAATTGTGGAAATTGCGCAGAAAAGTAGGGGAGGCGGTGAAATCACATTCAATTTACAAGGAAGAAGATACAGTTGTGCCTCGCTATGCTTTACCTGAATGTTTAGCCGTAGTGAAAAGTGTTGGAGTAAAATATGGTTTTAAATCTGTTTGTTACGGACATGCGGGCGATGGAAATTTGCACGTCAATATCATAAAAGGAGATTTATCTGACGAATTTTGGAACAACGGATTATCTGAAGCAATTACTGAAATTTTTATAGAAGTTATCCGAATGGGTGGAACTATTTCTGGTGAACACGGTATTGGTTTGGTTCAAAAACAATACATGCCACTTGCTTTTTCAGAAGTTCAGTTGAATTTAATGCGCGATATCAAAAAAGTATTTGACCCGAAAGGAATTTTGAATCCAGGGAAGATTTTTTGATGTTATAAAATGCTGATTTGCTAATGAAATAATTTTGCAGAAAATGAAAAATAACTTATACATCATAACAGGTTGCAACATAGTGCATAAATTAGCTAATTAAATAATCCGCTAATTAGCTAATCAAAACTGATATGAACGCGGAATTAAGAATTTATTCGAAATTTATTTGGATATTTGTGATGTTGTTTCAATTTATGATAATTCAATGTTCAAGAATAAATTGATTGCAACAAATAAAGATTTAGACTATTTAGAAATTTTAAATCCGAAAAAAATGAAACAGATGAGGAATGTTGTGGGTGAACCGAGAGAAAATTATATGAGTGCTCACCAAATAAAAATTGATGACGCGCTTAAAATTTCTTACCGCAAACTAATCGAAAAAACAATTGCTGAAAATTCATATTTAGTAGTCACACACGAAAAGGACGAAATTGTAAGAGTTTATGCAGATGAGTTGAAGCGTCAGTTGGATGCTGGATTAATCGCTTAAATTTAGTACTGAGTGGATGTTTTTGAATTAATTCCAATTTATACAGGTGCATTAATCATTTGGTTAGTTTTATTTATTCGATTTTTAATTTTACTTTTCAAAGAGGAATTCGCAAGTTATTGGAGTTTTATGTTATCCTTAGCTTTTATTGTATTTTTTTACTCCTGTATACTTTGGAATTGGAGCAATAAGACTGAAATGGAAGTTTTGGAACCTCTTTCTCAACTCCCTACATATATGGTTTTTTTTCCTGGACTTTTTGCCTTGATTTTTAGTTTTGTTTCACCTAGTCAAAGAATACTCAATATTGTATCATTTGCACTTTTAATTGCTGTATTAATTTCTGGTTTTTTAATCTTTATACCATTCTTACAAGACCCGAATAATTTTTTTGAGATTAAAATGAATCAGCCAAATAGAATATAGCAATCGCATAAAACTTTACTTAATTTGCAAACCAAAAATTTTTAGGGAATATTTTGGTGATTGAACCAAAAATTAGAAGATCGTTTTTAGATTGCTTTCCTAAAATATTCATTCACAAAATCTGCTTGTTGTTTTTCTGAGAGTTTATCAGTTGCTTCTAGATGAATTTTTACTTCTGAAAAACGCGCATTTTCCTTTAAAATATTTGAAAATTCTTTTTTGGCATTTGTTGGTCCAAATAGTAAAACGGATTCATAATCTTTGATTTCATTTTCTAATTTCGAGAAAAATTCATGCTGCTGGTGTTGTTCTTTAATATGCATTTTTTTCTCACTATGTTGCAAACCTTTTTCTTTATCCTCGTGCGTGAAATCTGAATTAATTTCGGTTGAGGGATTTGAATCAAATTTGTATACATGGGCTTGGGAATGGTCTAAATAAATCCCGATTCTTTTTGAATTTTTCATTGAACTTTAGTTTTTGAAATCTGTTTTGCAGATAAAATTTATACTGTAAAGTTCAAGGAAATTAAAAGAAAAAAGTTACATAAATAACTTTAAATATTGCAAAATAATTGGATTAACTTAATTATTGAAAAAATTCAACTCACCTCGTTTCATTTGGTGAAAGGCACGGCTCAGATAAGCTACACAAATGCGCATGGCATCCAAAGATTCTTCCGTTTCGGCACTAATTTCTTTTTTCTGTAGTTTTAGCAATAATTTCATGTACAAAGCATGAAACATGATTTCGATGTGATTTTTGTCCTTTAAATTTGATTTCTCTCTAAAAGATTCAATGTGCTCGATTGCAGTATTGTAAAGTGTTTTATATTTCTCATCATTTGCCATATTGAGCAAAGTATTGTGTAAATACGATAACTCAATCATTACTTCTTGGATGAGGTATAAATGTCCTTTCTTCTCCAATTTTTGGTTTTTCATCTGTTGAATCAAATCTCCGTACCATTGGCGATATTGCGCATGAAAAGATTCATCAGGTAATTGCGGAGCAACATAAGCGCTCATAATTGCATCCAAATCAAAATCAAAGGAACGAATAACGTCTTCGATTTGATACATATACAAAATGTATTCAGCAATATTTTCCTGAAGTTTTTTTTGAGCAATGAACATCTTTTTTAGTTATTAGTTTTGAGTTATGAGTTCGTAGTTGAAATTACTAACTACAAACTTCTAACTTCTAACTATTTTAAATTATTTCTTTTTGTCTTTTCCAACAACAGTTGATTCAATTTCAGACTGATGTTCATTCAAATAGGCAATAAATTCCTTTGTCACATCCATAGTAGGATTGATGTAGGTAAATTGTCCATTTGCACCATGAGATAATAGCATGTCTAATTTGTGCTCTTCGCAATATTTTTTTGCAGCAGCTTCAACTCGCTTAGAGAGAACATTTAACAATTCAACTGTTTCTTCTTCCAATTTTGCACCTTCAGTTTGTTGGTATTGATAAAGTGCTTGTTCTTGACGTTGCGCTTCTTGTTGAACACTAGCAATTTGTATGTTTGATAATTGACCGCTTTTTGCCAATTGATCATTTTTTAAAACATATTCTTGTAAACTTCTTTGACGACGTTCCAATTCATTTTGAAATTTTGTTTGTTTCAAAGTAGTTGTAGAATCCAATTCACGGAAATAGTGGAAACCAGATTTCAAAGAATCTTGAATGTAAAAAGCCATTTTTAGTCCATTTTTGAATGTTGGAACATTTGGCGTTGTATTTTCTTTCTCCTTTTCCTTACCGCCACAAGCAGCAAAAACGAATGCAACTGAAATTGCTAAAATAAAATTACTTTTCATCTGAAATATTTTTTTGTTGAAATGCTTCTTCCCAATCTGTTCTCATAGATACAAATCTTTCCAGGCAGTTTTTTAGTAAAGATGGTGTTATCATTGATTTAACATCTTCTAAACCAAAAACATCAGTTTCTCCAATTTTAAACATTTGTTCAAATTGACCTAATTCAATTTTCAACATATACTTTGCATTGTAATTGAAAATTTGAATTTTATATCTGTCGTGTGGGATTTCGGCTACTACTCTCATATTATTTTTAGCAAAAGTAATAAACTTTATGTAAATAAAAAGTTTTGCTTTAAAAGAAAAACCGCCAACTCTTTTCAGAATTAGCGGTTCAATGTAATTTAAGTTTATTTCCTTGGTATATTATTAGATTGCAAATGCCACATCATGGTCGTTATACTCTTTAAAGTCAAAAGGAACTTTCACCATAAAAGCATAATCTTGTCCAACTTCATACATGTCTTCATCAGCCTTTCGGTAATACCATTCAACTTTTGCTTCATGTCCGCGTTCAACGATTTCATTTAATTTATATAATAAAAATAAAATACGTTTAGAAGAAGAAATATTGAAATATTCCAAATCAATTTTAAAAGTCGTTAATTGACATGGATTTTCGGAATATTTATCAAACCATGCCAAAACATCTCCCCAAAAAGGTTCAGGATTATCTGGAATCGATCTACCTTTAATTGTCATTAAACCATCTGCATGAAAAGAAATTGCAGGAGTTTGTAATGTTGCCTCACGTAAAAAATCTACCATATTAAGTATAATTCAGTCTGCAAATTGCGAAAAAAATATGAAATAGGATATTTTAAGTACAGTTTTTTTTAAATTATTAGATGAATAGTCCTTTTTTACAAATCAATGGTGAATTTTAGTGAGCAAAAAATGAGACTCTTCTTAAAAGATTAATTAATTTCGTGAGATACAATAAAGAGATGACTTTTAAAATACTAAGAAAACTTGGACACAAAACGAAACGCAAATTCAATGAAGTTTATTTGGTTGAAATTATTGAAAATAAACAACTTGGAGTTTTAAAACAACTTATCAAAAGCGATTCAAATTTACATATTCAAGATTTATTAAGGAACGAAGCGCAATTTGAATTTCAAAATAGAAACCTTCCAAAAACACTTTATTTTGAAGAAAATGAAGAGCAAATTTCCTTGGTGAAAAATTATTTTGAGGGTGAAGCCTTAGAAATTTATTGGCAAAAAATAGCAAAGAAAGATAGGATTTCTTTTTTGTGTCTTTTCATACAAAAAATACAACCTATTTTTCAGGAATTGAAGGATAGAAGCATTGTGCATGGAGATATCAAGCTAACAAATTTTATTATAAAAGGAGTTGGTTTGAGTTTTGATGTTTACTTAATAGATTTTGGTTTGTCTTTTTGTCCCAGCGATTTTGACAAAAGTAAAAATTCGAGAAAAGTGGTTTTTGCTTTAGGATTTTCTGCTCCAGAATTAATATTAAATAAATTGAATGTAGCAAATCAAAGCACAGATCTTTTTGCCTTGGGAATTTGTATTTATTTTTTATTTGAGGGAAAATTACCGCTTTCTCATCCAAATCCAGCAATTATGACAAATTTGCAACTCGTACACCCTTTAGTAGGACCAAATTCAATTTCAAAGGATTTGTTTCAAGTTCTAAAAAAAATGTGTCACAAGGAATCCTTTGCAAAACCCGCAAATTTAATGTCAAACGAAGAAATAGAATTTGTTTTGAAAAAGGGTATTTCAAAAAGATACGAAAGTTTAAATGAGATTTATAATGATTTAAATCAAATTAGACTAAAGCGCGAACGATCAGTTTTGGGTCGCTTAATAAAAATCTTTTCTAAACCCTAAATTAAAAACAAAAATTAAACTTCTATAACTTTCTGGAAATGAGTTTAAATTTGGACTTCCAATTTGTAAAAGGGAATAATTTAAGCCAGCGTCAAAAAACAATGTTCCAAACGAAAATGAATTTTTTACTCCACCGTTAAGACCTACTCCAAAGCTAACAATCGAGCCTTTTTGACTCTCATCGAATGAACTAAAGTATTTTGTTTTATCGTACTCACCAATTCTATATTTTACACTATTGAAAATTAAATTTATAGTTGAGCCACCATAAAATCCAAAGCCACTTTCATAACCATCACCAAAATAATATCTTTTTCCAAATTCTAACATACTGTAATTGTATCTTTCTGTAAGGCTTACTGGAACTGTATATGGATTTGTATTAATATCAATACCTTGAACTACTGAACTTGTTGAGTCTCCACTTTTGTATGGTAAAAAAGAAAATCTTCCATACATTGTTTGAAAATCGTCGTCATTTAATTCTACTCCAATGTGAAATCCAGGATAAATTCCTTGATAGCCAAATGGTTTAATTAAAGTTGGACCTGCGGAAACGCTATATTGCGAAAATGTAAAACTTGAAATGCAAGTTAATATTGTCAAGAAGAAGAAATACTTTTTCATTAGTTCAGAGATATGTAACAAATATATGAATTTTTTTGTTCAAATTGGATTTTTAACATAATTTTAGACATTCAATTGAGTAAAGATGTCGATTTATAGTTTTAACGGTTTTATTCCGGTAGTTAAGGAGAGTAGTTTTGTGCACCCAAAAGCATCTGTAACAGGAAATGTCATCATTGGTGAAAACGTGTATATTGGTCCTGGAGCGGCAATTCGTGGCGATTGGGGGCAAATTATCATTGAAGATGGTTGTAATGTTCAAGAGAATTGCACAATTCATATGTTTCCTGGTACAACGACAATTCTTAAAAAAGGAGCTCACATCGGACATGGAGCAATTATTCACGGTGGAATTATCGGCGAAAATTGTTTAATTGGAATGAATGCTGTGGTGATGGACGATGTTGAAATAGGAGCAGAGTCAATTGTCGGTGCTTTATGTTTTGTTCCAGCGAAAATGAATGTTCCAAGAAGAAGTCTTTTAGTTGGTAATCCAGCGAAAATCATCAAAGAAGTTTCTGATGAAATGATTGCGTGGAAAACCAAAGGTACAGCCTTGTATCAGGCTTTGCCCAAAGAATGTTTTGAGACATTAAAAGAGGTTGAACCTTTGAGAGAAATTGAAGCGAATCGACCGAGTCAGGAAAAAATGTTTGAGACCTGGGAGAAAGTTAAAAATAGTTAGGAGTTATTAGTTAGGAGTTATTAGTTAGGAGTTTAAAGTTAAATAGAGCTTAATTTTTACTTAAAATTGCAGTTAAACTAATTTGAAGGCAAATAATCTTTATTTTTAAGGCATGCTTTTAAAAGTTCTGAATATTTTTTTGATTCGTTACAATTTTTTCATTGCTTTTTGCTCTATTAGCTCACTTTTTTATTTTTCGATTGTAACCGAAATTGAAATATCAGCGTTCTATTATCTCTTTACTTTTTTTGGTACTTTAGCTTTATATAATCTTTTTCGTCTTTCTTCTTCCATTTTAGAATTTTTCACAGAAAAATCATTCAGTTTTTCTAAGCAGTTAATTTATGTCAGCCTAATTATTTGCGGAATTTCTTTTATTCTAATTCCTTCACAAACAAAATTATATTATTTTATTCCCTTATTTCTTTCATTTTTGTATCAGTTTACCTTTTTAGGAAGTAAAAACTTAAGAAGTTTTCCGTATTTAAAAATAGTAGTTACAGCAGTAGTTTGGCTTTTAATGAGTGTAATTCCTTTTCTTTCGCTCGATTTAATGGTTGAAAAAATAAATGAGTTATATTTCTTAAGTATATCTCAATTTTTATTTTTTCTAAGCCTCGCAATTCCTTTTGATGTTTTTGATGCTGAAAATGACGAAATAAACACCTTGGCAAAAATTTTAGGAGCGAAGAAGTCTATTTATTTAGCAATGCTTTTTTTGTTTGGCTATTTTAGTGTTAATTTACTTACAAATTCAGTTTTAGAAATTAAAATTGCACATGGATTGATAACTTTAATAGGATTTATTAGCTTGAAGAACTTCAGGAAAATGAAAACTGTTACCTCACAATATTATTTTATTGACGGGTTAATTTTGTTGCAAGCGGGAGTTTTCCTATTTTTTCGATTTCTACGGTAAGATTTTTTGAATTCAAATTGTATGTTTGCATAATAAATTGATAAGTCTTTCGTTTTAGTATTTGTACACCAAAACATACTCCTATGAAAGCTATTAATTCCATCATTAGCCTAGTTTTTATATTTTCCTTTGGGAATTTTAAGGCACAAGAACTTACGAGAAGTATTTATTTTAATACGGCTTCTTCCGAATTAAATTTTCAAAGTAAACAGATTTTACAAAAATTGAGTTTAGATTTACAATCAAAAGAAATTTTGGAAATTAAAATTACTGGTCATACGGATGATGTTGGGTCAGAAAGTTATAATTTAGATTTATCGGAAAAGAGAGTAGGGCAAACAATTTCATTTTTGAACGAGGTAAATTTCCCGATAGACAAATTAAATAAAGCAGCTTTAGGCGAAAATCGACCAATTTTATCGAATAAAACCAATTTGGGTAGAAAACAAAATAGACGAGTTGAAATTTCTATTGTTTACCAAGAAAAAGCTACTAGGAAAGATAATATCAAAGATTTATTCAAACAAATCGCAACGAAGCCGAATGAATTTTGTGTCAATCCAGCTAGAGATACAGTTTTAGTTGGCAGAGATGGTGGTATTATTGAAATAAAGGCAAATTCTTTTGAGTTGCCAGTGAATTGCAAGGAGAAGTGCGTTTTGATTTTGTTGCGCGAAAATTTCACAAAGTCTAGTATGTTGTTGGATAATCTGACAACTCTTTCTGATGGAAAATTGTTAGAATCGGATGGAATGGTTGATGTAGCAGCTTTTGATTGTCAAGGAAAGCCGCTGAGTTTGGTAAGAGGTAATGAAATGACAATTTTGGTTCCGACTAAAAATAAATTTGCTGATATTCAATTCTTTGATGGGCAACACAATCCATCTGACAGCTCATTGAATTGGGTGCTATTGAATAATCGTTTCGATAATTTATCTGGAATTAAGAATCCAAGAGAATTTGGACCTTGTATTGAAGATTATCAAAATAAATGTGGATTTTGTGGTTTATTTTGTAGAATTGGAAGGCTCAATCTTGGTTTGAAAGCTTTGAAAAATAAAGAGCAACGAGCTGAGAATAAAAAATTTAGAGAATGTCAGAAAAAAGAATATAGAAAAAGATATGGAAGAAAAGCTCGTAAAAATAAATGGAAAGGAAACAGTGGTTGTGAAGATTTAAAAAAATTATTTGATAAATATAAGGTAGATAATATCGCTGCTTTAAATGATACGCTAAAAAAAATCAAATTAAAAGAAATTGAAAATGCATTAAAAGATGGTACTGCAGGAATTTCAGATTTGAATTATTACGCATTTAGTAAAACAAACTTAGGACTAGCAAATTGTGATCGTTTTTCAAAATATGATAAATCTTTGCTCACAACCATGTATTTTGATATTAAGAAAGATGAGAATTTAGATGTTCGAGTAGCTTTTACGGAAGAAAACATTGTTGTTCCTGCGTATCAAGGTGCAAATGGCATGGAGTTAAAAAATGTACCTAGAGGAAAAAAAGTTTGGGTAATTGCCTTAAAAGTTGTGAAGGGTGCGTTTTTTATGAGTATATTTGAAGTAATTGTGGGTGAAAAAATCCTTGATTTTGATTTCAAAAAAGTTTCTGTAAAAGAAATTCAAGATGCGTTTAAACGATTTGATAAATAAAAAAGGAAACCCATTTCTGAATTTCCTTTACTATTTTCTTTTGATTGATCTTTTAACTAAAATCTACTAACTAAAAACTACTAACTAAAAACTACTACCTAGCTTAAACGATCATCATCACTGGATTCTCAATCAATTGTTTTAAAGTTTGCAAGAATGCAGAGCCAACAGCTCCATCAACAACTCTGTGGTCACAAGAAAGACTTAATTTTAAGACATTTCCAGGTACAATTTGTCCGTTTTTAACAACTGGAGTTTCTTTGATTTGTCCAACAGATAAAATACATCCGTTTGGAGGATTGATGATAGAAGTAAAATCTTCGATACCATACATTCCTAAGTTAGAAACTGCAAAAGTTCCACCTTGCATTTCTTCTGGTTTGATTTTTTTATCTCTTGCTCTTCCAGCTAAATCCTTAATTTCAGAACCCAATTGTGCAATTCCTTTAGTATCAGCAAAACGAACAACTGGAACAACCAACCCTTCTTCAACTGCAACAGCCACGCCAATATGAATGTGGTTGTTGTAACGAATAGATTCACCCATCCAGTCAGCATTTACTTTAGGATGTTTTCTTAAAGCAGCAGCAACCGCTTTGATAATCATGTCGTTGAAAGAAATTTTCACTCCTTCAACAGAATTAATTGCTTTACGAGCCGCAATTGCATTGTCCATATCCACTTCCATTTTTAAGTAGAAATGTGGAGCAGAGAATTTAGATGCAGACAAAGTTTTCGCAATTGCTTTACGCATTTGTGAATTTGGAACTTCAGTAAAGGATTCAACTCCTGCTGGAGCTGCAGAAAAACTTTGAGCAGCTGGTGTGTAAGGAGTGTAATGATCAACATCACGTTTCACAATTCTACCACCGTCACCTGTTCCTGCCACAGCGTGAATATCAATTCCTTTTTCCTCTGCTAATTTTTTAGCTAGGGGAGAAGCAACCAATCTTCCATTTCCATTTGAACTAGGAACGCTTACTGGTGCTGCAACTGCTTTTGCTTCCGCAACAACTTTTGGAGCTTCAGCAACTGGTGCTGGACTAAGTTCTTTTTTCGCTTCTTCAACAACCGGCGCTGCAGCTGCTGGACTTCCTGCGGAAGCCAAAATTGCTGAAATATCTTCTCCTTTTTGACCAATAATTGCTAATAAAGTATTTACAGGAACAGCTTTTCCTTTTTCAACACCAATGTGCAATAAAACGCCATCGTAAAATGACTCAAATTCCATTGTTGCTTTGTCTGTTTCGATTTCAGCTAAAACTTCTCCTGAAGAAACAGAATCACCAACTTTTTTGGTCCATTCAGCAACAACACCATCTGTCATGGTATCACTTAATTTGGGCATGTAAACAATTTCCGCCATA